>JANOQB010000375.1:0-3334 GCA_031422215.1 Cytophagales bacterium
AATTACGTAAAAAACCATTCACAATTTAGTACCACCATCGACCGCACCAGCCGTGCCGGAATCATGATCAGCTATAAAAAGAAATAATTCATTCCTTTGTAAGAGCAATCCCCACCAACTTAACAAACCCCAACCCATCTAAATGAAACTCACTGTCCGAAACACCCACCGCGACCTTGCCTATTTTTATCTTGGCCTGATCATAGCATTTTCCTTTTCAGGGATTTTCCTGAACCACCGCCAGGCATGGCACCCCAGGCGATACACCTATAACTCGCAGGAAATACAACTCAAATCATTGGTATCAAAAGATTCCATCAACGAGCAGTTCGTTGCGGCCTTCACCAAAGAATTTAACATTGAAGATGTGGTGCGCAGGTTTAATGTGGATGGCGAAACATTGCGCATCTCCTATCCAAACAACGATGTGCAGGTTGACTTGACCACCGGCAAAGGAAAAATCGAAACATACCGGACCACGCCCGTGCTCGGGCAAATGACCAAGCTGCACATTGACACCAGCAAATGGTGGATTTATTATTCCGATCTGTTTGGGATCGCCATGCTCACGATGGCCTTCACGGGCATGTTCATTCAAAAAGGAGAAAACAGTTTTTGGCAGCGTGGCTGGAAACTGGGTTTGATCGGAATAATATTTCCGTTGATCTTCCTGTACCTGCTATCTTAAAACAACCACGATGCCCACTACCGCCTCCATTTTTCACACCTTGCTAAAGGACGAAGTAACAGAATTCGGGCAATTGAAAAAATTTCCGGCCGGGGCTGTTATCCAGCAGGAAGACAGTTACGTAAAAGCCATACCGCTGGTATTGAACGGAAGTTTGAAGGTGATGCGCACCGATAAAGACGGGCACGAAATATTTTTGTATTACATCACACCAGGCGAAAGTTGCATCATGTCTTTTCTGGGTGGCCTCCACAACGAAACCAGCAAAGTTAAAGCCGTGGTGGAAGAGGATTCTGAAATCGTGTTCATTCCCGTTGACAAAGCCAGCGAGTGGGTAAAAAAATTTCCCGAGTGGTCGGATTTTATTTTCAGGCTCTATCACAAGCGGTTTGAAGAACTGCTCACGGCCGTGAATGCAATAGCGTTTCAAAAACTGGACTCCCGCTTGCTGCAACTGCTGAAACAAAAAGCAGATTTATACCACTCGAAAGAAATCAAAATCACCCATCAGCAATTGGCCGATGAATTGGGCACAGCCCGAGAGGCGGTGAGCCGCGTGATGAAGCAAATGGAAAACGAAGGGCTCGTTGCAATGGCCCGAAATAAAATCACACTTCTGTAACGAAGGTTACAAACTTCCCTCCTGCTCCGGGCGTAATTTTGCATCATAAAATCACGTCCCTATGCAATTCATTAAAAAATATTTCATCACGATTATCGGTGTGCTCATTGGCGTGGGCGCTGGCTATGCATATTGGCACGAAGTGGGTTGTATCAGTGGCTCGTGCCCGATCACTTCAAGTCCTGTAAACTCCTCTATCTATGGAGCCTTCATGGGCGGTCTCGTCTTCAATATGTTTCAAAAAGAAAAAATAAATCAAAAAAAAGTATGATCAAAAAAATTGTTCAAGCTGGTGAAGGCACTATTGTAGATGTGCGCACCCAAGAAGAGTTTCAAAATGGGCATGCCGCCAATTCGGTAAACATTCCCTTGCACGAACTCGCCCAAAAAATCAGTGAAGTGAAGAAGCTAAAATCTCCTTTGGTGCTGTGCTGCGCATCCGGAGGCCGCAGTGCCATGGCCCACAACCTTCTTAAGCAACAGGGAATTGAATGTTATGACGCGGGCTCGTGGCACAATGTGAATCATTTACAGAACCAAACTGTTAACATATCATGATAGAAGCATTGAAGAATTTGTTGGGCTTAGGGCCTAAAGCAGACTACGCGGCCCTTATAAAGCAAGGAGCCGTAGTGCTTGATGTTCGCACAAAAGGCGAATATGCAAGTGGCCATATACGCGGATCGATGAACATTCCGGTTGAGCAATTGAACCAAAATATCCACCGGCTTGCCGATAAGCACAAAACGATCATCACGTGTTGTGCTTCGGGCATGCGCAGTGGCGCGGCAAAAAGTATTTTAAAGCAAAATGGTTATTCGCAGGTGTTCATCGGAGGGAGTTGGATCAGCCTTCAAGGTAAAATTTAAAGTATGGAAGCACATTTTTATAATGTTCAGGTTGAGTGGAACAAAGACCGTAAAGGAATTATGTGCTCACCGGAACTGAGTGTGCCCTCGCACGGCAATGGGTGCATTGAAGTGGCAACCCCGCCCGAATTTCCCAAAGGGATTCCCGGTATCTGGTCGCCCGAACATTTATTTACTGCTGCGGTAAGCAGTTGTTTAATGACTACCTTTTTGGCAGTTGCCGAAAATTCCAAATTGGAATTCCAAAAATTTCATTGTGATTCCAAAGGCAAGCTTGACCAAGTGGATGGAAAGTTTTTTATGAGCGAGGTGATCCTGGAGCCAACCGTTACAATCCTGCGCGAGCAAGACCGCGAACGTGCCGAGCGGGTTCTTGTAAAAGCAGAGGCGGCATGTCTTATCTCCAACTCAATCAAATCGAAAGTAACGATGATACCCCACATTGTGGTGGCAGCCAGCGAGGAAGTCAGTAATCAGTGATCGGTAAGAACGGTTATTTAAATATATGGCAAAGGATTCTTTTTCAGACTTGATAAAAAGCGATGTGCCCGTGCTGGTGGATTTTTCTGCCGAATGGTGCGGTCCTTGCAAAATGATGAAGCCTATTTTGGAAGACTTGAAGGCCAAGGTGGGCGACAAAGCGAAGATCATTAAAATTGATGTGGACAAAAACCCAGGCATAGCCCAAACTTACAAAGTGCAGGGTGTGCCCACGTTGATCATTTTTAAAAATGGCGAAGCAAAATGGCGGCAGTCGGGTGTGGTGCAATCAGAATTTTTAAAGAGGCAGATTGAGTTGTTGCAATGATAAAACATAGTCCATCGATGAGTGGCATTAGTTAAGGTTTTAGGTTTTAAAATATTTACAATCATCGGAAACTGCTTCCGAGGTTCGAACTAATGGCGCACAATAAATTGCTGGCGGGGGTGTTGAAGATATAATGCTTCCCTTTTATGCCTAAGTTGAAATCATACCTTTTTACGTATTTTTGAATGTCCACTATAACAAGGAATCTATGCCCGTAATTTCAATGTTCTATGGCGTGATCATAAGAATGTTTTTATGGACAATAAAGAACATAAATTGCCTCATGTGCATATTGAGTATGCGGAGTGGCAAGCGGTAGTGAGCATACCCGATTGCGAGATCTTGGC
>JANOQB010000376.1:0-7040 GCA_031422215.1 Cytophagales bacterium
GCGATAAAATATACATCCCAAACAAATGCCGAATGCTGTTTCAAAGAATAAGAATAGCAAGCATGCCAGACAGGAAATAACGGTTATGAAGCTATGTATATTTAGCACTACTAAGGAAAAGAACATGAGCGTTGCCAATACCAAACCTATCTTCCAGGCAAACCTTTTTTGTGGAGCGCCAACAAACTCCGGAACTTGATTGCCCACCATCAAACGCCCCAATATTAGTGAAGGTGAAAAGGTGGGATTTACAAATACACGTATGATCATATCGGTAAGGAATACAGTTACAAAATATTTGAGCACCAAAAAGTCCCGCTCAAAATGTACCTGCATGATAGAGGCGAACAGAACTAAAAACAGCAACCCGGCAGAGGCTCTTATTTCTCGTTCATTTAAAACGGGGATGTTATACCCTTCTACTGTTTCTCCAAAGTTTATCGTTTTGCTCATTTTTTTAAGTATGAATTATATGGATATAAGCACCTTCAAAAGTAAAATCAATCTCTCCAACCTACCGGGACGGTTATTTATATTATTCCGTTTTCAATCCCTTCACCGGATTGGACTTGGCTACTTTCCATATCTGTGTGGAAACAGTTAGCATCAATACAAGCACCAGCATCACTGCCGCGATAGCAACACTCCAGAACGTTATTGGCATGTGATAGGTGTAGGCAAAATCGAGCACCGCTTTAATAGCGAAATAGCTCAGTGGGGCACCAACAAGTATGGCCACTCCAAACAAAATAAAATATTGATTGGTGATGTTGGCCGCAATATTTTTCGTGCTCGCACCCAACACTTTCCGTATGCTGAATTCCTTTGTCCTGCCCGAAACATTTAAGGTGACCAACCCATACAGGCCCAGGCTTGCCAGCAACACGGCTATGGCTGCAAACACCCGCCACACATGCCCGTGTATTTCTATTTCCTGATAATAAAATCCCCACACATCCTCCTGATATCCGCCATTGAACGGGGTTTCAGGAAATAGCACAGCCCATGTTGCCTGCAAGGCTCTGTGAGTTTCAAGTTCCGAACCACTTCTCACTTTCATGGACAAAAACCGGTAGTCTTCTTTTTCGGCAACCCTGAAAATGGTAGGCTTAACAGGCTCGAAAAAACTGTAATTGTGAAAATCCTTAACCACACCAATCACTTCATAGTGAAGGCTGTCGATTTGGAAAGTTTTCCCAATCGCATTTTCCCAGGAAAGATTTTTAACTAGTGTCTCGTTTACCAGTGCGGCCTGCCTGTCGCTACCCTCATGATCGTTGAAGGCGCGTCCTGTTTCTAACCTTAATCCCATTGTACTGAAATAATTTGCATCGACCGATAGCAAGTCAGCTTCATATTCGCGATCCGGAAAATGCAACACCGTAGCGGCATTTGACTTACCCAAGTGATGGCTTGAGCCTGAAGAAGATACTACATTGGGATTTCTGGCCATGACTGCATTCAACTGTTCAAAGGCCAGTTCATCGGGTACTACTGCATATAATACATCTCGGTTGCTGTAGCCCCAACTTCGGTGAGCGAGGTAATCGGTATTTTGCGTGAACATAACAGCACTGGTGATGAAGAGACAGGCCAACACGAGTTGAACGCCCAGAAATATTTTAGTCATCGGATTTCGATCACCAAACTTTACCGATCCTTTTAGAATGCTTACCGTCTCAAATCTTGAAATATAAAATGCCGGGTAGATGCCCGAGGCGATGCCCGTGATAAGTAAAATGATGGGCAAGTACATCCAAAGGTTTGGATCAGTTAGTTTGAACGCCATACTGAAACTCCACAGCCGCTCGAACCACGGGATTACAACCATCCACCCTAACATAACACCCAAGATCAAAGCAAAGAATGTAATTACAAGGTTCTCTGTCAAGAACTGAACAATAATCACCCTACGCGTAGCCCCGATTGATTTTCTAACCCCCAGCTCTTTTAATCTTTTTGTAGCCGACACAATGGCAATGTTTATGTAATTGAAACAGGCCAGAGCGAGCATCAATATGCAAACAGCGGACAGGAACATAATAGATTTGTTGTTGTCGCCCGAGCCCTCCCTAAAAATGTCATCGCGTATGCCATCAGTTTGCAGGTGCATGGTGGCCAATGGCTCGAAACCATAAGCAGAAATGGACCAGTCCTCTTTCACCGCTTCATTTTGCAATTTTTTATAGTTGCCCATTCCCTGCTCAATGGATTTAATATCAGCAGGGCCTTCAACTTGTATGAGGGTAGCATTTACAAATGTGCTCCAGTCATGGAAATCATAGCTTGGTTCTAAGGTGCGCAAGTTTTCAAAGTTGATCAGAAAGGAGAAGTCAAGGCTCCTTGCGGATGGAAATTCTTCAGCAACACCTGTGATCTTAAATGCCTTGCTCATGCCCTTGTCGAATTTTACCAGGATGCTCTGGCCGATCGGGTTTTCCTCCCCAAAATATTTGATCGACATCTTCCCGCTTAGGATAATGCTGTTCACGTCTGCCAACGAAGAAGATGTTCCCCACTTCAAAGGAAAAGTGAACATATCCAGAAATTCAGGATCGGTATAACGGATCCTTTCATTGAACACATTGTCCTCGTACTTCACCACCGCGCTACGGTCTTCCACGTGGCATACTTTTTTTATGTGAGCAAAATCTTGTTTGAGCATTTCCCCCAACGGCCGTGGTGTCATTCCATAGCGTTGAACTTTGCCATCGCGGTTGGCAGAAAAAGTAATCAGGAATACTTCGTTTTTATTTTTATGGAATTGATCGCGGCTATAGGTCCATCGGGCAAAGGCATAGGCAAATATGCAAAACCCGATCGCGGCAGATAATCCAAACACGTTGATGAAAGAGTTTAAAGGGTTTTTCATCAAACCTCGATAAGAAACTTTGAAATAATTTTTGAACATACCGTATTGATTTAACCGTTGAAATACTTCGTGATTTTTCAGCAAGATGGGCCTGAACAGCTTGATCACTTCTAAGGCATATAGCCACTTTGCCCTGGCCAATGAAAACCGCTCTACGTTGTCATTAAAAATCTCTTCCATGTCGCCTTCTATTTCTTCTACGTATTCTTTTTTTACAAAGAAGCGTAGGAGTTTTAGAGGCCACTTGGGCGGCTCAGTATCTATAGCGTGCTTCATATCACTTTCAAAGCGTAAGCTGGTTGCGGCATTGAATCCCACAGTGCCGTTCTGATGTCCTTCAATTCCGCGAGCACTTTATGGGCATAGGACGTTGTGCAGTATATCCGCTTGCGCTTCCCTCCTCTTTTCTGCGTGGCCTCTCCAAACTCAGAAGTGAGAAATCCCTTTTCTTCCATGCGCTTAAGCGCAGATTGAATTGAGCCAACACTTAATTTTTCCTTCAGCCGCTCTTCAAGCTCCCGCTTGATTTCAACTCCATAGGCATCTTTTTGCAAGGCAGCAACCGTAAGCAGCACGAGTTCTTCAAACTCGCCAAGTTTCGTTTTCTTCATAAGATATTATTCGCAATTGCAGTTAATATACGCAAAAGCCTTCAATAAGGTTTTCGTAGAGGCCGAAGCCGAAGACGATGAGTGACAACCGTTTAGTAGGAAGTGGGGAAGCTATTTTGACAATTTCACAAACAAAGATTCATTAAACGTTTTTCATTGGATACAACGATGATGGATGTCATGTTTTAAGTATTGCCTGCCTGCTACTTTTATATTTATGTGTCGCTGTAAATCGCTGAACACAAAAAACCGATTGATGAAAATGAATGATCCAAACACTATTTTCGCGTATGATTTCTGAACTCTTTACAAACCTGATGCTCGCGCTAATTTTTGGGGCAAGCATTGGGCTCGAGCGCGAAAGCAGCAAACAAGGTGAATCGCGTTCGGGCAGTGTTGGTGGCATACGCACCTTTTCACTGATTTCCCTTCTTGGCGCAGTGGCCGGTATTTTCGTTGTGCACAGTTATTCATCGTTGGCATTGGTTGTTGTGATCGGTTTCATCGTGCTGTTGATTTCAAATTACATTGCAGAAGGACTGACTACACACGATTTTGGCATCACCAGCGAATTGTCGGCCTTCGTAACTTTTTTGATCGGGCTGTTGCTAACCATCAATATTATTCCCTTGCAAATTACCGTGGCCATTTTTGTCACCTTGGTTTTTGTCATGTCATTAAAATCAAGAACAACTCAGTTGGTAGCGGGCGTATCGCGGCAAGAAGTGCAGGCATTTATCAGCTATGCCATTATCGCGTTGGTGGCCCTGCCCGTGTTGCCCGATTATTCTTATAAGCTAAAAGATATTCCGGTGTTGCCCAACATCTTGCAAGGATTAAATGTTGACTTAGGAAAATTTGATAGTTTGGATTTGATCAATCCCAGAAAAATCTGGATTGTGGTGGTGCTGATCACAGGCATCGATGTTTTTGGATATATACTGGGCAGGATGGTGGGCACTAAAAATGGTTTTGCCCTCACGAGTTTTATGGCTGGCTTTGTTTCTTCCACTTCGGCCACCCAGTCGCTGGCGCAGCGCAGCAAAAATTCCAAATTTATCAACCACTTACTGGGGGCCGCCATACTTGCCAACCTGGCCAGCTTTTTACAAATATTTTTATTGGTGGGGCCATTAAACCCAACTTGGCTTGTGTCAATTGCACCCAGCATCTTGCTGATGATATTGACTGCGGGAATCATCTCCCTTATTTTCTTTAAGAAGAAGGAACCGAAAGAGCAGGAGGATGATCCGGAGAAAAAAACGACACAGATATTTTCGCTGTTGCCGGCCCTGAAGTTTGCGGCCTTGCTGATCGTGATCAAAATCGTGACCAAGATATGCCTCATTGAATTTGGGCAATCTGGTTTTATCATCAGCTCCATTATCGCGTCCTTCGCAGGCATTGATGCGATCATTGTGAACTTAGCCGATATGGCGGGGCATACAATTACCTACAAGTTTGCTTTCATCACCTTCATCGTAATCAATGCCACAAACTTATTGAGCAAAACAGTTTATTCCTATCTGCAAGGGAGCAAAGCATTTGCCCTCAAATTTTTGATTGCGGTAGTGGCCATCATGGCCGTCCGTGCACTCTGGTTGTTTTTCATTTGATGAAATTATCAAAATAACTTCCACAATTATCATAGGAAATAACACACCCAATATGGTCATCCCTCCAAGACTTACTGCTTAAGCAGATGATTAAAAAATTGGATCAGCGAAGGGAATTTGAAAAGCACCATAGCGCAAATTTGATCTTCATTCCCTATCTTTCAAATACAATAAACGAATATGAAAAAAACCGAACTTCCTCATGTTGCTTACTTCTGTATGGAATACGCCTTGCAGAGTGACTTTAAAATGTATGCCGGTGGCCTCGGCATTCTGGCTGGCGATTATCTGAAAGGTGCCAAGGACCACAAATTCCCGATTGTTGGAATTGGTATAAAATGGAAACAAGGCTATACCGATCAGCGCATTTCGCCCGAGGGCAAAGCCATCGACACATTTCCCATTTATGATTACCCTTTTTTAAAAGACACTGGGGTCACCGTTTCTGTCAACATCCGCAAGCGCAATGTAAAGTGCAAGGTGTGGCTCTGTCAGAAATTTGGCAACGCACCATTATACTTGCTCGATACAGATGTGCCCGGCAATGAAGATGGTTGGATCACTGGCCAGCTTTATGGCTGGTTTGGAGAAGAGCGGATTGCCCAGGAAATGGTACTTGGCATTGGTGGGGTAAAAGCATTGCGCGCATTGAAGATACCCGTGGATGTTTATCACTTCAACGAAGGGCACGCACTCTTTGCCGGATTTGAATTGGTGCGCGAGAAAATGGAAAGTGGCAAAGCGTTCGCGCAGGCATTGGATGCAACCCGCCAACAGATCGTTTTCACTACACACACCCCGGTTGTACAGGGAAATGAATCGCACTATCTCGACCGCCTCATGTACATGGGCGCAGACAATGGAGCATTTACAAAACAGCAATTAAAACAATTAGGCGGCTCGCCATTCAATATGACGGTGGGCGCATTGCGGCTGTCGCGCAAGGCCAATGCTGTTGCTCAACTTCATGCGGCCACGGCCAATAAAATGTGGAAAGATGTTAAGGACCGGGCAGAGATCATCGGCATCACCAACGCCATCCACCTGCCCACCTGGGTGGACGACAGGATTGTAAAAGCGGCAAGCAGCAGTTCGGATGCGATCTGGAGGTTGCATCAACAAAACAAAAAACAACTGTTGAAATTTGTTTATGAGCGCACGGGTGTGAAGTTGAAACAGGACGCACTCCTGATCGGCTTCTCGCGCAGGGCCGTGCCATACAAGCGCAGCAATTTTATTTTCAGCGATCGGTCCAAAGCCGACAAACTCTTTAAGAGCGGCAAACTTCAGATTATTTTCTCGGGCAAGGCCCACCCGTTGGATGATGGAGGGAAAAAAATTGTGGCCAACATTGTGGCGCTCACAAAGAAATATCCACAGTCTGTTGTCTTCCTGGAAAATTACGACATGACCATCGGTGCCATGTTGGTGCGCGGGGCCGATGTGTGGCTCAACAATCCGCGAAGGCCGCAAGAGGCAAGTGGCACGTCTGGCATGAAGGCCGCCATGAATGGTGTGCTCAACCTAAGCATTTTGGATGGATGGTGGCCGGAGGCTTGCCAGCACGGTGTGAATGGCTGGCAGATAGGTGATGGCTATCAAAATAAAAACGAACAGAAATTGGATGCCCACGACCAGAAAGCATTATACCAGGTGCTGCTCGATGAAGTGATACCCACGTACTACAAAAACAACGAGCAATGGGTGGCGATGATGAAGCAGAGTGTACTTACCACGCATAAACCCTTTGCCGTGAAGCGCATGCTGGAGGAGTATTACAACAAACTTTACATTGTATAGGGCAAGTGACTTGAGATATGAGATGTAAGATGGAAACCAGTTCTTTGCCACTTTAAAATCCAAACTGTTTAACCAAGGAGCTATCATCAATAAATTTCCAGATCATCATTGCTTTAATGGTTTGGAAAAACCAATTTGAGG
>JANOQB010000377.1:0-2766 GCA_031422215.1 Cytophagales bacterium
TATCGATCCCTTCGAAGAAGCAAAAAAAAAGGAAGAGCAACGGCTTCGGCAAATCAACTTGGTGGAGATGCAGTTGACGCTTAACTATCAATATCCCGATAAGTACAAAGAGGAACGCACCGCCTACAAGGCATATGGACAGAAGGACGGACTTTACATTCCGGTGTTCAGCGAAGCCGACTTCAATTTTTATTATAACCTGGTGGACATGAAGGGCATCTCGGAGATACCTCTCATTTCGCCTGTGAGCCGCACGGCTATTTTATCGTACAAATACAAATTGGAAGAGGTGCTTAAGGAGCGCGACCAAGTTGTTTATAAAATAAAAGTTATGCCGCGCAAAACAGGCGATGCTACCTGCAAAGGCTACCTGTTCATTAACGATAGCACCTGGAATATCAACCGATTGGAACTTACGCTCGATAAAGGAGGCCTTCGGTATTATGATCACTTCACAATCAAACAAACTTATACAGAGATAGAACCCGATTTTTGGATTCCCTCACGGCAAGAATTTATTTACGAGACAAAAGCGGGTGCAAGTATGTTCAAAGGTACTACTGTGCTTGCCTTTTCGGAATATCAACGCGACTACGTATTTCCCAACCGCTTCTTCGGCAACGAAGTATCGGTGATCACCCAGGAAGCCTATAAGCGCGACTCCTCATTTTGGAACAGCACGCGCCCGGAGCCCCTTACGGCAGATCAGCGGAAAGTGATTGCTTATAGAGATAGTATTGAGGCAGCCCGAACAAACAAACATTACCTCGACTCCATTGAGGCCATGTACAACAAGGTAAAATTTGGCGAGGTTGTTTTTAGTGGCATTGGGTTCCGCAACGATTCACTGAAGAGCAACATCTACATTTCATCCTTGCTCAACACCATTGGCTTTGAAGTGATAGGTGGGTGGCGATTGGGCCCCAATAGCTTTTATTTTAAACGCTATGAAAGTGGTAGGGCTATTTCAATGTCAGGTGGTTTTAATTATGGATTGAAAAACAAAGATATTCAAGGCAGTGCTAATGTATGGTGGCGATACAATCCCTTTCGCTCTGGCGATTTGTCAATCCGCACGGGCCGCTCTTTCTATTCCATCAATAGTTTTGATGCATATCTCAATCAACTGCGAATATCGAATTACATCTTGCACGACCATGTAGATTTGTTCCATCGCATTGAATTGTTCAATGGCTTCTTCATTGCAGCAGACATTGGTTTCCACGACAGGCAATCGCTGGAAAATTATAATCGGACTTCCGTTATCAACGAAGTGATCGATGAAACTGAACCGCTCATCTTTGAAGGATACCAAGCACTCATCAGCAATATAAAAATCACCTACACGCCCAAGCAGCGCTTTATGAGCGAACCCAACCGAAAGATAATTTTGGGAAGTAAGTTTCCCACGTTTGGCCTCACACACCGCAAAGGATGGAACCGGATTTTCACCAGCGATATTGATTTTGACTACATTGAAACATCGGTTGAGCAGAACCTTTTGTTAGGAACATTGGGCAGTTCGAAATATACGTTGCAGTTGGGCAAGTTCGTCAACACCAAAGACCTTCGCTATGTGGACTTAAAACGCTTTCGGCAATCAGACCCGATATTGTATTCCGATCCGTTGCTCTCCTTCCAACTATTGGACACTTCGCTGGTTGCCACCGATTGGTATTTTGAGGCGCACTACATACACCATTTCAATGGGGCCATGATCAACAACATACCCTTGATCAAGAAAACAAAAATCCGAACGGTGGCAGGCGCGGGGGCCATGTGGATAAAAGAAAACGGATACTTCCATCAGGAACTGTTTGGAGGTTTGGAACGGGTGTTTAAACTTGGGGCCAGGCGCAGGTTGCGCATTGGTGTTTATGCCATCGCCTCGCAATCAAACTTTGCCTCTGCCAAAGCGGATTTTAAAATTTCCTTCGATTTGATTGATACCTGGAAACGGGATTGGAGCTATTGACTCCAAGACATCCATAGATAAATTTCATTGGATAGTTCGCGTGTCATTCCGGGCGAGTGGAGGGCCTTTCAAATTTTAACTGCTCGTAAACAAGACCCTGCCTACCGGACAGGCAGGCCGGAATCCCATTGAAGTTTGAACCTGCCTTATCGGGATCGCGGACCGGGCAAACATATTGTTTTGATTCGGAGATTGAGCAGCCCGCCCGCGATGTCATTTCATTGGAAGAATTGTGGAAAGTGTTGGTCAGGCGACCAACACTAACAGAGGGGCAAAAGAAGCAATCGAACTTTATATTGAAGAATTGAAAGATAGAGGAGAAGAAATCCCTGATGACAGTAATACCCTTGAATATTCATTAAATCTTGTTACGGCTTGAACCAATCGCCTACACATCTCATTAAGATTTTAGAAGCAAATGGTTTTTTCTATAAACGCTCAAAAGGATCTCATCGAATTTATTACAACCCAATAACCAATAAACTGCCATCGTCCCTGTGCATGGAAACAAGGACATCAAAAAGGGAACCTTCTTCGGCATTTTGAAACAGGCAGGAATAGATAAGAATTGAAAGTGGGGCGCAAAGCCATAACTATAGCGCGGATTATTATCTGCAGGCGAAAAGTGCATTCAAGGAAGGCACTTCTGCAAAATACATCTGGGTTAAAATTTCCTTCAATTTGATTGATACCTGGAAACGGGATGGGAGCTATTGAAGCAAATATAGGCAGTCAGGCAGACCCGATAGCTATCGGGTGCAGTAGGCAGTCTTGCAGCCTCTACTGCTTAT
>JANOQB010000378.1:0-1785 GCA_031422215.1 Cytophagales bacterium
AGTGTTGGGTCCGCCAAGTCCAACGAGCAGATTGAATTACTGAGTAAGTGGGACAAAAAATTTTCCGCCACATCGGTGGCAACCACCCTTGCCATTTACTGGGCGCAGGATTTGCGCCAACTTTTGTTGAGCCGGGTGCCATCTGGATTGGATCAACTTACCATCATCGATAAGATGTTCAACGAGACAACCAACAAGGAAAAGATTGAGGTATTTGAAAATGTGATAGCAGAACTGGAGCGCGACTATGGCACGTGGAAAGTAGGGTGGGGGGAAGTAAACCGGTTCCAACGCTTGACAGGAAAAGTATCGGAAGAGTACGATGACTCAAAAAAAAGTTGGGCTGTTCCTTATGCTTCTTCCTTTTGGGGATCGCTCGCAGCCTTTGGGAGCCGCAAATTTTATGGAACAAAAAAAATGTATGGATATGTGGGCAATAGTTTTGTGGCCGTGGTTGAGTTTGGAAAAGAACTCAAAGCAAAATCGCTGTTGGCAGGCGGGGTGAGCAACAATCCATCTTCCCCCTATTTTACAAACCAAGCCGAACGATATTGCAGTGGTGAATTTAAAGATGTGTTGTTTTATAAGAAGGACGTTGTGAAGAATGCCATTCGCACATACAACCCAGGAATGTAAGTTAACCGATGATGCGTGATAGGCAGTTAATTATATTTTTCTTAGTGAAACTTCGTGGCCTTTGTGACTTTGTGGTTCAATTTTCGTACACCTCATTTTGCCACGAAGACACTAAGGCACCAAGAAAGCACGAAGCGCATAACTCCAGTTAATAAGAAACAATTGACAATAATTTCGATTAATATTTTTGTCAATTGCCATTGTCAACCCTCAAATGAGATCATCATAAAATCAATAAACAAAAATTAGTCCAATGGATTCGCCTGTAAAAATAGGAACACCACTAACATCCTCTGCGGTAAAAGTAATGATGCTTGGATCAGGAGAGTTGGGCAAAGAAGTTGTGATTGAGTTTCAGCGATATGGCGTGGAAGTGATTGCCGTGGACCGCTATGATCATGCTCCCGCCATGCACGTGGCGCATCGCAGCTATACTATTTCCATGTTGGATGGAAAGGCGTTGCGTGAGTTGATTGAGAAAGAGAGACCAGATTTCATTGTGCCCGAAGTAGAAGCAATTTCGACAGACACGTTGGTTGAGTTGGAGCGGGAAGGTTTTTGCGTGATCCCTACGGCCCTTGCCGCGCGCCTTACCATGAACCGCGAAGGCATACGCACACTGGCTGCCGAAAAACTTAAAATCAAAACTTCGCCTTACAAGTTTGCAAGCACCAAAGACGAATTTGTCGAAGCGGTCAATCTCATTGGAATGCCGTGCGTGGTGAAGCCTATTATGAGTTCTTCGGGCAAAGGGCAAAGCGTGATCAAAAACAGTTCGGATATCGATCATGCCTGGCACTATGCGCAAGAAGGTGGCAGGAGTGGGGGCGGCAAAGTGATCATAGAAGGGTTTATCGATTTTGATTATGAGATAACACTGCTCACCCTATTGCACAAAGAAGGGGTTTCGTTTTGTGAACCGATCGGGCATCGGCAAGAGCAAGGAGATTATCAGGAGTCGTGGCAGCCGCACCCCATGAGCGAAAATGCATTGCGCGAGGCGCAGGACATAGCCCGAAGTGTGGTGAATGAATTAGGGGGCCGGGGCATCTTTGGTGTTGAGTTTTTTGTGAAAGGAGATACGGTTTACTTCAGTGAGTTATCGCCACGCCCGCACGATACCGGCATGGTTACCATGATCTCGCAAGA
>JANOQB010000379.1:0-1938 GCA_031422215.1 Cytophagales bacterium
AACTTTTTGAAAAGATGTACGACAAACTTCCGAAGGAATTTATTTTTATGCGTGAGTTGCTGCTATCGAGCCTGTGGCGGTCTCCTGCCAAATGGAGCTTGGAGCCAGAGTGGAATGATGGGCATGAGTGAGGTTGTGTTGGGAGATAAATTGGGCTGGATACTGGATGCTGGATTCTTGGTACTGGATGATTGATACTGGATGCTTGATACTTGGTTAAAGCAACCTTGCACATTTGAGTTACTTATTAGTTACCAACGCGATAGCCGCATCAATTTCTTTTTTCTGGGTGCGAAGTATCTTCTCCCGTTTCGGGGACGATACGCTAAAGTTTTACCTAGTTACCAAGGTGATAACCTCGTCTATTTCCTTTTTCTGCACGGAATTCATTTCAAAAATGTAAAAGGTTTTTTCGGGAAGGAGAATCAGTTTGCCTGTGCCTTTGCTGCGCTGGTCGGTCTGGCCAATTTTATTGTTGATGGATTTTTCAAAGACCGATTTCAATAATTCAAACTGAGCTTGTTCAATTTTTATTTTGAAAGGCTCACCTGCATTGAACATTCCCGATGAGCTTTCCTTGGCCGGGATGGGCTTGAATTCTATGGATGAGTTGGCGATGGAATAGACGCTTCCATTGCCATCAATGTATTCAAAGCTGGTCATTTGATTGGTTGTTGGTTGAGGTTTGCATTGGAAAAGGAATGGGGCAATGAATAGAAGTAGCCAGGGTGTTTTCATTGGTTAGCGGCCAATTAGAGATTGCCGATGCCGTGAAGTTAATCACCCGCACCACCAAAAAAAAGCCTACCGAGAAATTCCCTAACCATTACCTCCCATCATCTTTAAAGCCATAATAAGGATTTGGGTATTGGCTGCTCAAAGCCTTCTGTGCATTGGCAAATGCCAATGCGGTGTCGTTGGATTTTAGGAGTTCGGTATAGAAATTCTTCATGAGTGTCATGAACCAACAGAGGAGTGGCCTGTTTATGGCATTTGAATGCGCAAAATCTTTCTTAATAATAGATGTACCTTGTAGTAGTAAAAATACTACCTTTAAAGAAAATTAAATTCACACTGAATTGAAGTCATCCGAATTCCATAGAAAAATACGCAGAAGCGGCTGGAAGTATGTGAAGGCTGAAGGAAGTCACTACATATATGAAAAGGATGGTCGGTATTATCCTGTGCCATTTCATGGTTCGAAAGAAATAGGGGAAGGGTTGCGCAGAAAATTGTAAAAGAAATGAAACTTGATTAATGAGATGTATTTGTGATGCAAAAAATTAATAATTGTGAAACAGGTAAAAATTGTAATCGAGAAAACAAGAGACCATTACGATGCCTATTCCGAAAATGTGGAGGCTGTATATGGCGGTGGCAAAACGGCCGATGAGGCCAAGCAATCCATTGTGGAGGCAATTGACCTTTTAAAAAAATATAATAAACCGGATAACATCCCCGCCATACTGAAAGGAAAGTATCAGTTGATTTTTCGGTTTGATACAGAAAGTTTATTGAATTACTACAGAGGTGTATTTTCCAATTCGGCTTTGGAGCGCATCACGGGAATAAATCAGCGGCAATTGCAGCACTATGCCTCGGGCCTAAAAAAACCACGCGAAGTGCAGTTAAGAAAAATCGAAAGTGCGCTACATAAATTGGGTGGTGAACTGTTGGCGGTGGAGCTTTAACTACACACCTCTTTTATCTTAATACAATTCTGCTTCAACTGTTCATCGAGTGAAGTTTGTCAATCGCGATTTGTCAATTGCATATTGTTTCAATCTACGCTATCTCATACTTCCCTGGCTCTTTCTCGAATGAAACCTTGCAGCCATCGCAACAGAAATAGTAGTCTTTGTTTTTGTGTTTGATGATGTGCTTGGCGGTGCTTTTTTGGATGGGGATGTTGCAGACGGGGTTGATGAAGTACTCGTC
>JANOQB010000380.1:0-13225 GCA_031422215.1 Cytophagales bacterium
TGTCAAGATGGAATTACCGCTAACATTCTCCATAACCACAAACTTACGCTCATCTACTGGCTCAAAAACTTGCTCACCTCATTGAAAAACTTATCGGAGTCTTGCCAAAAATTGC
Organism: Cytophagales bacterium; assembly: GCA_031422215.1. Lineage (GTDB taxonomy): Bacteria > Bacteroidota > Bacteroidia > Cytophagales > Cyclobacteriaceae > ELB16-189. Next base: position 116 of record JANOQB010000380.1, read on the forward strand.
GGCTGTGCACGCGCACCGATGGCCAGTGCTTCATTTCCAAAAGCTGAGGTTCAAGCGCGTGATCTGCTTTTGCCGAAAGGCTCTGGAAATATAAATTGTCATCGGTGAAAATGGCCCCTACTGTGTGGCCCGCTTTTTTTATAGTGAGATCGAAATAAGGAAAATGATTTTCTTCCAGCACACAATGTGGCCATTTTAGCAAAGCCCATTTTTTTATTTCTTCGCTCAGGTAATGCACAGATTTTTTTTCGCTTGGCACTGAGGTGTTCTTCACCTGTATGCCCCGTGAAGCATCCAACACAAATTGCTAATAGCTTTTAAGGAGTTTGGGGCCTGCGTTCAAGGTGCCTTCCACATTCAATTGGTCGGGCCAAAGGCTGGTAACCACAATAATTTTTTCACGCGCCCGGCTCACGGCCACGTTCAACCGGTTTTCGCCACCCGCCACATTGAGGCTTCCAAACTGTGCATGCACGTTGCCTTTTGCATCGGGGGCATATCCCACCGAAAAAATAATCACATCACGTTCATCGCCCTGCACGTTTTCAATATTCTTTACAAAAATACTTTCCGGTATGGACCGGCCCGATTTGCTAAAGGCAAGCTCCACCACATCCAACACCAGTGCCTGCTGAAGTGCATTGAACGTGACCACACCAATTTCCTGTGAGGGATTTTCCTTAAGAAGTTGCTCAATCAACGCGGCCACATGCAAGGCTTCCATCTTGTTGGTATTGTTCTCCCACCGGCCCTCAATTTTTTCATAGACGAGTGCGGGTGTTGCCTGATTGAGTGCATGCAGATCAGGAAGGAATTTTAAATTTCCTTTATAAAAATGGCGATTGGAGAAATCGATCAACTCAGGCGATTTGCTGCGATAGTGCCCTCGAAGTTGCACATTCATCAAATACCGCCCGGCCAATTCAAGCAGCGAGTCCACTTCTGTGTCTGGATTTTCGTTGTCATCTTCGTGCCAGCGCGATTGATAAAAATCGCCCGGCCTCAATTGCATGGCATCGCCCGCAACAATGGTCTGCTTGCCGCGATATAGTGCCGGTATGCCGCGCTCGGCAAAACATTGTGAGGCTTCATCAAAAATTACCAGATCAAATAAATCGGCCATAGGAAAAATGGCGGAGACCGATTCGGGGGAGGCAAGCCAGCACGGCACCAATTTGAATATCTCTTCTTCAAACCCTGCCATCAATTTTCGGATTGGCCAAATACTTTTCTTTTTGGTAACCTGGTGCAGCAGGTCGCGGTAGGTAACCCGGTTGTTAAGCCGGTTAAATTTCAAATCGTCAATCACTTTCTCGCGTGCACGCAGCAACACAATGTCTTCGCTGATGGTTTGCTTTTCGAGGTGCAATTCGCGCAACTCATTTTCCAACGCTGAAATTTTACCAGACGATACCATGCGCAACTCAGGGTGCTTTGTTTCCAGGTGTTCAATCCATGCCAGCCTAAGGCTATTCAAAAAAAGTGGTTTTAGTTTTTCCTCCTCCCAACTTTGGGTGTGGTCATGCAACCTGCTTATGATGGACTTCTCATCGCCAGTAAGACTATCTTCGAGCGAATCGAAATCGCAGAGGGCATCGAAATCCTGTTTCAGTGCATGCAAAAGTGCTTGACTGTTTTCTGGCAACCGGGTAATCAATTTGATCTGTAACGGTGTGAGGTAATTTATCCAGTTGATTTTATGCTCGTGTATGGGGCGCAGGATCGAGTAGAGTTGATCCACATTGTGTATGAATTCTCTTAATGAATAACCGGCAGGATCTATAAAATTCTTTAACAATCTTATCTCGCTAAAATTGATTTTTGCGTTGAGCGCGAAAAGAAGATCGGCAAACCAATGGATAAAATCTTTTTTTACTAAGGATACAGGTGCATCCAGAAACCAACTTTTCAATCTTAATTTTGAAAGGTTGTGCTCCAGATTAAGCCGGTTGTCCAATTTTCTTTCCAGTAATCGATAGCCCTTTTTATTGCTTGCGATGCCATTGGAAACCAACGTGCGCTTTATCAAAAATTTATCTTTTGAAAACAGTTCCCACCGCACAAGCCCCACTAAGCTCCTTCTTGCTTTCATCGTTCGGTAAAGGGCCTTTTGCAGCATGCCCAATTGGGCCGTAGGTGTGGTTGTCTCGGGGCCATCTTCATCAAAACAACTCAACATGTTCTTTTCAAGATTGGAGAGCCACAACGAGTTTGTATCCTCGTTCTGCTCAACCAACATTCTTTGAAAATACCGGTAGGTTTTCTCGCTTTTAAGAAGTGCCTTCATTTCGTTGGCAGCCGGCTCTTTCTCCAAAAGCTCCTCGCATTGTTCCCAGTCCAGCTTTGCATTTAGCTTGGATGCAAGCTGGCCGTTGATCGTGTCAAAAAGTTTCTTCACATCATTCACTGCCTTGGTAATGGAAGTCAAGTCACCAGAAGAAAACGCGGCAAATGATCTCCTCTCCTTCCAAGGATAATCCGGGGCTTTAAATTTTACTGCATTATTTGAATAAGCACTGAGTTTCCTTACAAACCCAGAGAGGGTATCAAACCTGAAGAGATTGAATTCCTGCTTCATGGCAATGGCATCAGCCGCGGGGCTCGATTGCAAGTACAGTTCTTTAATGCTTGCACCACATGCTGTCTGATCGAAGAAGTTTGATTTGTACAATTCAAGTTCTTCTATGATGGCATCCATGCGGTGGCACGTACGCAAAAATTGCCGCTCAAGGTGGATGGCATCCAGGCTTATATTTTTTGATTTATACTCTTCTACTTTTTCAATCTGGCTTGCCAGTTTTTCATAAATCCCTTTCCGGTCGTTTTTAAAATCATGAACCAGCCCGAGGTATTCGCTCAGGTGATGTGCTTTCATCCGGGCGTAAACAACATCCAATGCCGCCCGTTTTTGGCACACCACCAGCACCCGTTTTCCCGAAGCCATCGCATCGCTTATCAGGTTGCAAATCAATTGCGACTTGCCCGTTCCGGGCGGGCCTTGCACTACCAACGAATGGCCCAGCTTAGCTGCCTTCAATGCATTCTCCTGCCACGTGTCCTGCGCGAATACCGTGAACATTTTTTCCTCTTTTACAGATTGATGGAAACTATGCGATGGCGGCATGGGCAATCCAGCGGTACGATGATGAAAAAATTCCTCCAGGTCTTCCAGATTGCTCTCTTCAATAAGGTGCATGTAATCGGGCACGAGGTACGAACCAGCCTGAGGAAAAATGCCCAACACAGCTTTGGGAAATAATTTCAACTCACCATTATTCAGGCCATCTTCAAATTCCTCCTTCCTTAAATTTGCAAACGTGGTCAGCTCATCCCGGTAGTTGTCTGGATTAAAATGAATTTCCAATCCGCTTTTCTGTAGCAATTGATATAGCCACGTGCGAAAACCTGTGCTTTCGCGATCGCAGTCTTCAAAAGTTTCATCGAGCAAAAGTTCATTGGCTTTCACTTTATTATAATATGAGTACGCCAATAAAAATGATTTGTTGAAAGTAATACCTGCTTCCTTGCGCGGGTGCAATATCCATTGGTTGCCAACAGACAACAGACTGACCGGGAAAAACAACAGTGGACATCGCACCAACGTGCCATCCGAGAATTTTCCCTGCACAAAAGGCCAGCCCACATGCAAATCTTGCGAACCGCGCTCGTCAAAAATAAACTGATCGATGCGATGGAGTTTTTTAAGTTTTGAACTTGCTTCGTTGGCGGCCTCCATCCTGGCATCCAGCACAGGGCAAATATTTTTTTGCCTTTCGGCAATCATTGCTTCAACAATCCCAAATGCCTTTTCTCCGTTCAACTGGCTAAGCTCCTGGATGTCCACAAACTGATCGCCTACCAACCGCGGGAGAAAAATAGACCGATTGTTGCCCGACAGATTGGTGAGCCTGCGCAGGTAGGTATGAAGCAATTTTTTGGTATGATCAGGACTTGGCACGCTAAGGATTTACTGAAAGGTAAGGTTTTATTTTTTTAAAGACGGGCTCATCAAGGATTGCAATCTGCCTTAGCTCATCAATGGATTTAAAACTGCCATGCTGAAAGCGATAAGAGGTAATGGCTTTCGCCAACGTGTATTTTATATAGGGGTGTGCGGCAAGTTCCTTTTCGGCAGCCGTGTTCAGGTCGAATGCCCTCGGCTGGAAATTTTCCTGGATGAATGCTTTTCTTTTCAGTTCGTTGCCGGCTGTTGTATCAAGCCCATACACTTCATTCAATTGCTCTAAAGAAATAAAGCCTCCCAACTTTTCCCGGTATTTTATGATGCGGGCAGAGAGCTTGCTTCCAATTCCATAAACAGAAATCAAACGTGCCGAATCGGCTTGGTTCAGGTCGAATTTTTCCTCTGCCAATTTGCGGCCCGGTACAAACTCGTTTCTGTTTTCTCTTTTTATGGAAGGCTTTTCTATTGGCAATGTTATCCAAGCATAAAGTTTGGAATAAAGTGCCGTGTCCATTCCATACAGTTTCATCAAGTCCGACTTGATCGAGAACTTGCCGCCCTTGCTGCGATAGTTTTCCAAACGCCTTGCAAGGGCTGGCGCAAAACCCAGGTCAATCAATTTTTCTTTGCTTGCCGTGTTGGGATCGAAAGCAAACAACTGGCGCAGAAGATCGGGCACACTGTCTTTTTTATCGATCTCCTTCCAATTTGCAACCAACGAATCCAACTTCCTGCGTTCGTCTGTAAAATCTTTTTCCTGGTTGGTAAAAATTGCTTTGTAACCTGGCACAATAAAAACAATCAGGAACATGAGGGGCAAAAGCAAAAGAAAGGCGTTGGTTTCTTTGCGGGAAAAACCAAAGAAGGCACGCACCCATGACCTGATTCTTTTCATACTTGGAAATTAATGGCCCCGATTGTTAATAGCATGGAATAATACATAAAAGGTCGATTGCACATTCTGATGTCTGCCTATACTTAACCTAAATAGAAAAAATCATTTTATGAGTCATGCCCAACCTTATTGCCTTATTTTGGTTCTCGACTATAAGGTAATAAGGTCGGAGTTCATCGTAAAAATAATTCTACAAAGGTTAAGAGCTTGTTCAACCAAACTACTATATAGATGGCCTTGCGTGATATTGTCAATTGCAAAATTGTCAACTGTCCATTTACATAATGCTACGCAACAAACATCCGGTTTTCAGCTAAGCATCCACTCAGTTCTTTATAGATAATTTTGATATGCTCTTCGGAAGGATTTCCGTTTATGGCACTAATGATGCGCTCCGAAAGCGAGCCTCTTTCCAATATGGTTTGTATCACCCCCTGCCATCTTTTTTCATACGATGTGGCAGCCGGAATTTTATGTAAAATTGTTTTCCAAAGTTCCATCGCAGTCATAGGTGCCGTTGCTCCAAAGGCTGCGAGATATGCCGTGTCATCGATCAACGTTTGCTTTCCAGTCACAATCATCGCATCGAATATGCCCGCTAATGAGCGTGTTTCCAATTTCATCTGCTCTTGCACGCTGCAAAATTTTCCGTTCACAATAGCCTTCAATGCTTCCACTACCACATTCACAATGGCCAGGTCGGCAGCGGGGCACTCCTGCACATCCATAATTCGGATCTCAATTGACCCGCGATCGAAACGTGCAATGGCCCCGCGCGAGTTTACCCACACTGGATCGAGGATATCTTCTGAATTGTATTCGGCAATATCTTTTTCGATGGCCGCATAGATTGTGCTTTTATAATCCTCAAAAGAAAAAACCGCCTCGGGTATTACCATGCCTGTGATGGAGGGTAATTGTGCTTGGTTGGTTTTATAATACCGTAGCCGCGAATCGAGCATGCCCGAAAGTTTGCCGTCAAGCACGGGGGAACTGGCACACAAGGCCGGCAGTATCGGCAATATCATGCGGATGGCTGCATGAAGTTTTGCAAACTCCGCTTCGCCCGAGAAGGGAAGGTTCAGGTGTGTGCTTTGCAAGTTGGCCCAGCCATGTCCTTTGCAATCAAAAATCTTGTTGTACAATTCATACACTTCGTTATTGCCGTGCGGCCAAAGTTTTGTTTCGGTAAACGGATCCATGAACGGATGCGCAGCCGTAGGCATAAGCATCGCATTCCATTCCTCAAGAATAGCATTGACGTGGGAAATATTTCTTTCTAACGCATTCTCTAAAGCTTCAAGATCGCTTTCGGGTTGTGTTGATTTCAATTCGATCACGTGCAGCACTAGTTCGTTGCTCCACGTGACAATGCCATTTTCGAAATCAGAACCGATTTCACCAAGTGCATTTTTCAGTAGGTCATCAGCCAATGGTTTTGCTTTCAACGTGTCTTTGTCCACCAGCATGTATTCCAGTTCAATGCCGTATCCGTAAAAAAGATTGTAAGGAGAGTTGTTCATTTTTGCGCTTTGATTCTGTTTATAAATACTTCCATGATTATTTCGTAGAGCCGGTCTTTCAAAATTTTATCTTCCACCCCGGCATCAATGTTTGGGTTGTCGTTAATTTCGATCACATAAAATTTCCCTTCTATCTCCTTCATGTCCACGCCATAAAGTCCTTTGCCGATCAATGACGTTGCCTTCAGGGCAGTCTTTAACAAACCAGAGGGAGCCTGATCGATGGGCACGGATTCAAAATCGCCTTGATGCGATTCATCTGTCACGCTCCAGTTCACAATCTGCCAATGCTGCGAGGCCATAAAATATTTGCACACATAAATCACCTGGCTGTCGATAATGCCCACGCGCCAGTCGAAGGGTGTGGGAAGAAATTCCTGGGCAATGAGCAAATCGGATTTTTCAAACATGCTCTTGCCTATTTTTTTGAATTCGGCCAACGAATTTATTTTGAATACCCCTTTCGAAAACGCTCCATCTGGCTGCTTTAAGATAAATGGAAAATTCATTCTGGCATCTATCGCATCGCAGTTCTCCTCGGTGATCACTACCGCTTTGGGTGTTAGAATTTTGTTTGCGTTAAGCAACTCGTGCAGATAAACTTTGTTGGTGCATTTTAGAATAGAATCAGGATCATCAAAAACAACAAGCCCCAACGATTTGGCTTTTTTGGCAAACCGAAACGTATGGTGGTTTACGTTCGTGGTCTCGCGAATGAACAGTGCATCGTATTGGATGATCTGATCGAAATCGTCTTTGGTGATAAACTCAGTGTTAAAACCAGCTTCGATGGCAGCCCGATAAAACCGTTTTAATGCACGGTCGTTGGAGGGTGGCTTCGGATCATTGGGGTTAACAAGAATGGCGAGGTCATATTTCTTTTTGTCGGGCCTAAATTCCCGTTTGCGCTGAAGGTATTTCTCCAGCGATTGTATCAACAGTGGCCTGTCTGCTTCAAGCACTTCACCCAAACTTATGGGACGGATATTTTGCAGCACCCATTTATTTTTTTTGGAGAACACGGCCCGCAAAGAAGGTGCCTGCACCATTTGAAAAAGTTGCAGCGCGAGCTTGTTCAGGTTTTCGGATTGCGTGGTGCCAAAATAAATGTTGAACTCCACGCGGTCGTAGGGTTCGTTCTTAAATGTGTTTTGGATCAGCTCATCAAACTCCAATGAGTCGTCACGCAAAATAGAGGGGAACCGCAAGTCTTGAATGGTGGAAACACCGGGCAACACTTTGTGCCCGCGGGCCTCGGCCAGCAGCGAAACATAGTAGCCTTCGCTTTGATATTGATAGGACTTGCACAGGTTTAACACCTTCAGGTTTTTTGCCTGAAAGGTAACTTCGGTGATGTATTTTTCTGGAGAGATCACGTCCACATCTTCCAGGCTGAACTTCCATAGTTCGGGTTTCTCCACCACAATCAGCTTCGGCATAGTTATTTTTTTGCTTTGGGTTCTATGATCAAAACATTGGCATCGTAGGTAACTATGCCCAGCATGATGCTGTTGATGAGCCGGTCGAAGGGCACACTATAATATTGACTTTTCAATGGGTTGGGGTTCATGGGGTCGGCCATATATACGGTGTTCGTAACTTCGTCATATCCATTGATGATCACAAAGTGGCCAACGGGCTCACCGCGTATGCTGTCAAATTTATTGGTGGCCGGAATCTCGCGCCTGGTTCCATAGAGGTAGGTGGCACTCAATCCCGTAAGGATCGGTTGAGATTGCTTCAAATATTTTTTTATAAGGTCTGCGTTCAGTTCGCTTTGATACACTTTCCCACCTGCTTCTAAAAATTTTACGTACGCGCGTGAAGCAAACATCAATTTTTTCTTTTTGGATTTAAACCGCATCTGCTCTTTGAGCGAGTTAACTATTTTGCGCGATGAATATTTAAACCACGAGGGATCGAACACGTTCAGGTTGTAGGTATATAAATGTGCATTGTATCCGCGCCTGAGGGCATGGTTGCCAAGCATCACGGCCAACGTGCCACCGGCTTTCAAACTTTTCACCTCGTTGATAACTTGTTTCAGCGATATGGGATCGTGATAGTATTGATAGATGGAATGCAGGCAGGTGGGGCCGCACGTGAGTTCATCGGGCTGCGCTTTAATATCAAAGTTCAGGAAGAGCGCCTGGCGGCTTGGCATATCAAAAGAGTTTGGAAATAAATAGGTCAAACACTTCTACCAAAATCAGGGCGATGATGATCCACTCCAGTGTATTGCTTTCACGCTGGTTTGATATTTCGCGGAACACATCTAAGTTGTCTTCAATGATGCGGAGAGTATATTCAATTTCGCTAAAGCGCACACGCAGGTCAAAATGTTTCATCAGTCCTTTGTGAAGCTTGTCGAGATATTCATCGTCCCACACCAGTTCAGGTGCATCGAAAATATAAATGTTGTCGGCAATGTCGTTTTGAGTGTTCAGTGCCTTGCCAATAAACTTTAGCATGTTCTTGCGGCTTATGCTCACCTTGCCTGTGGCTTCCAAATGATTGGTGAAGCTTCTGATTTCTGCCAATAAATTTTCCGTTACCTCATGATAATGGTCGAGAGCCACCGACTGGGCCAGGTTGAACATGGCTATGCGGATCACTTTTACATCAAGCCGGTTCACCACCAATTGGTCGAACTCAAAAATCATTTCGCCCTCCTTCACTTCAATCTCGTGGTCATCGCGCAGCCAGTTAGAGGACGGGCTTTTTAGATAGGGAAGAACAGTTTTTATTGCCAGCTTGATTTCCTCTTCACTATAACCGGTTAAAACAACAACACCATAATTAAAATAGTATTGAAATTTATCTTGCCCAAAACTGTAGAAAAGCTCCGAGGATGAATCGGCCAATGGCTTGAGTTCCAAAAAGGTTTTGATTCCTTTCAAGTCAAGTTGGTTGGCCACTAAGAGTGCTGTAAGTTTTATTTTCTTGTCCATGGCAAGTCAAATTTAGCCTTTATATGATGCTTAGAAAAATTTGATTTTGCTATAAGCAAGGACAGGAAATGAGAGGGCGCAAATTTTTAGCAAGCAAATCAGCTACTGAAGGTTAAGCTCTTACCTCTAAAAAATCATCCCACTCGTTATGCTGGCCGTTGCCGTCCAATAGGAAGAGGGCGTAGGATGGTTTGTGCGGTTTGCGCTTCAAAACCATTTGCGCTTGATCGGGTGTATAATCTCCTTTTTTTGCGTTGCAGCGTTTACAAGCCGTAACCAAGTTGCTCCAGGTGTGCTGGCCTCCGCGCGAACTGGGCATCACATGATCCAAGGTCAAATCCCTGCGTGTGCCGCAATATTGACATTCAAAATTATCGCGCTTGAAAACGTTTTGCCTTGTGAGGGCCACGCCCTTATAAGGGGCATTCACATACCGGTTTAAACGGATCACCGAAGGCATGGGAAAAGACTGGGTAATGGAATTTAAGCGGTGGCCATTGGCAGAGCGCACCATTTCGCTTTTGTTCAGGTAAACCAAAATAAATGCGCGCTGCACGGAGCAAACCATGAGCGGGCTATCATCCTGATTGAGCACCAAAACGCGATTGTTCATAGCTGAAAGATAAACCCAATCTTCGGGTTTATCAAGGCTACGGATTTTATTGGAATTTATGAACCAATCAGGCCGGGTTGACTATCCGCTTGATCTCCTTCAAAGAATGGGTACACTTTTTTGAATCTGTATTCACAATGCCTGTTTCGGTGAGCATGTCAACACGCACCCGCCCATGCGAGTGAATGACTTTTTCCTCGCCAATAATAATCCCTACGTGCGAAATGCTTTCGTCTTTACCGCAGAAAAATGCAAGGTCGCCTGCGTGTGATTGACTTAACGATGAAATTGTTTTGCCCTCCAAAAATTGCGCTTGAACGCCCTGTGGCAATGTGTATCCACCAATTTTAAAAACCATTTGCACCAACCCCGCTGCATCAATACCAAAGGGGCTCTTGCCACCTGGTAAATGAGGGGCATTTAGATATTTCATGGCGATGGACTTTACAAATTCCATTTCGCGCTTTTGCCCAATGCTCTTGGCCTCGCCATTAAAGGCAAATTGCTCTTCCATTTTAAAAAGTTCGGAGTTGGAAATGGGCACGATACTACCGAGCAAAATTGTAATGGGGCTTTTCTTAAATAAAATATTGCAGGTAAGATCGGTGGTGATCTTAAAATTGGCATGGTTGATCTGATCAAAATAATCCTTTGAAATGGAGTGATGCTGCTCTCCGTCAATCCACCCTTCCGATCCATCGAAGTGGATTCTGATATACACCCACTCCTCGCCATCTGTTCTTTTGGTCACTTCATAATGATCGCCAAAAAGCAACTGGGTTACTTGCGTGGCCTCTGCATGCGGTGCGTGGCGCACGGCCGTCAATGCCAAGCGGCACACACCATAATCGATTGTTTCCATGTCGGCCATTCGTATCAAAATTTTACCCTGCTCAATTCCCTTTTCAAATCTTTCTCTTTAATGCTGTCGCGTTTGTCGTGAAGTTTTTTTCCTCGCGCTACGGCTATTTCTAATTTGGCAAGACCGCGTTCGTTTATAAATATACGGGTTGGTATCAACGACAAGCCCTTTTCTTCTACCCGCGCTTCCAATTTATTTAGTTCTGATTTTTTCAATAACAGTTTCCGTTCGCGGGCAGCTTCGTGATTGTAGTGTGTGCCTTGTGAATACGGAGTGATGTTGATGCCTTTTACAAACGCTTCGCCATTGGAGAAATAGCAATAGCCATCTTGCAGGTTTACTTTTCCTTCTCGTATGGATTTTATTTCCGTTCCCTTCAGGGCAATGCCCGCCACCAATTTATCCAACAACTCATACTGGAATGAAGCCTGACGGTTGCGGATACTGATGGTATCTGAAAATCGCTTGTCAGTCATGGCCAAATAAAATTTTCAATTTTTCTTTCTTCAACATCTTCTGCCCTGTTTTGCCGGTGGCTATTAGCCGGGCATCAGTTCGCGCCTCTATTATACAAATTAATTCGTTACCGATGATCGATTCTACGGTGGCCCGAATAGTTACCTGATCGCCAATGTGTGCTGGACTGTGGTGCTCAATTTGAAGAAAAGTACCAACACCTTCCTCATCATCCTCTTTCATCTCCAAAAAAAACAACCGTGACGACCACTCGAAATCCCGTGCCAAAGAAAAGGTGGAATAAACCGGGTGCAGCATTTCGCCATGAAATATTGCTGCATCGTGCTCCATCACTTTCTTTTGATAAACCTTGCCATCACCGGGTTTAAAAATATCTTTCATATTGAAAGGTTTGCAACAGGAGCCACGTCCATGGATGCGAATTTACCGTGTAAAAATTTATAGTGCGCTGCCATGGCGATCATGGCCGCGTTGTCGGTGCAATATTGAAAGTCGGGGATAAAAATTTCCCATCTGTATTTGTTGGCTGCTTCACGGATGGCATCCCTTAACCCAGAATTTGCTGCCACGCCTCCGGCAATGGCCACCTGCTTTATTCCGGTTTCTTGCGAGGCCCTTTTTAATTTTTGCATAAGCATGGTGATCAATTGTGCTTGCAAGCTTGCGCAGATGTCGTTTCTATTTTTTTCCACAAACATGGGGTCGTTCGCCACGCGGTCGCGTAGAAAATATAAAAACGCTGTCTTGATTCCACTGAATGAAAAGTTTAGGCCTGGCATACTCGTATCAGGAAATGAAAACGCTTTTGGGTTTCCTTCCTTGGCATATTGATCGATGAGCGGACCGCCCGGATAAGGCAGTCCCATTATTTTTGCTGCTTTGTCGAAGGCCTCGCCCACGGCATCGTCTTGGGTTTCGCCTATCACTTCCATAACCAAGTAATCTTTAACGTTAACCAACTGTGTATGACCTCCGCTTACAGTAAGGCATAGGAAGGGAAACGTTGGTTTGGGTTCTTGTATAAAATGTGCCAGCACATGCGCTTCCATGTGGTTCACTTCAATGAGCGGAATGCCCAGTGCAATGGCCATGCCTTTGGCAAACGAAACACCTACCAGCAACGAACCCATCAGGCCGGGGCCTTTTGTAAACGCGATGGCATTTAATGAAGCCGGGCGGATACCTGCCGCAACCATTGCTTCGTTTACCACATCGAAGATGCGCTGCTGATGGGCACGTGATGCGAGCTCGGGAACCACACCGCCATATTTGTGGTGCACTGTTTGTGAGGCGATTACATTATTGAGTACCTTGCCATGTTCAATAACAGACGCAGAAGTTTCATCGCAAGACGACTCGATGGCCAGGATTATTGGAAGCATTTTTTAGCAAATGAAACTGCAAGTTATTAAAAATCGGTTGTTTAAATGGAGCAGAAAAACCTTTCTGTACGGAGCCCTTGCGTTTTTGATTTTGTTATTGCTCAGTTTCATTTTGCTGCAACTGCCTGTTACACAAAAAACACTTATTGACCGGTTCACTTCAAAATTTTCACGCGCTTCCGGATTCAACATCGCTTACAATCGCATTTATGTGCTCTGGTGGGACCGCGTTGAAATCAAAGACCTGGTGATAACCGACCCGGCCCAGAACACGATGGCGAAAATTGATAAATTAGAAGCAAACTTTCAGCTTTCATCTCTCTTTCAAAATCAAAACCTGAATATCGATGGAGTGTCGTTGGATGGAGGCAGCGTGAACTTTGTAAAGATTGCAACAAGCGACACGCTGCGCGATTTTAACATCAACGTGTTCGTCAACGCAA
>JANOQB010000381.1:0-6869 GCA_031422215.1 Cytophagales bacterium
GGAAAACACCCCTGAGGGTCGTGACAATTTATGCTACTTTGCCGGGCCGGCACTCTATCCGTCAATTGAAGACTTTTTGTCAACGACCAATAACCCACACTTTTTTTTAATTGCCTGATCTGCGTAATTGCATAAAAGTTTTTTATGCGGCAATACCTCGACCTTTTAAATGAAATACTCATAACCGGCACCCCGAAAACCGACCGCACCGGCACGGGTACATTTTCAGTTTTTGGCCGGCAACTCCGTTTCGATCTTTCGGAAGGTTTTCCTTTGGTCACCACCAAAAAACTTCATCTGCGCTCGATCATTTACGAGTTGCTGTGGTTTTTGCGTGGCGACACCAACATCAAATACCTTAAAGACAATGGCGTATCTATCTGGGATGAGTGGGCCGATGAAAATGGGGATCTTGGCCCCGTGTATGGAAGTCAGTGGCGCAGTTGGCCCGCACCCGATGGGCGGCACATTGATCAGATTGCAAACGTTCTCGATCAAATAAAAACCAAACCGGATTCGCGCAGACATATTGTGTCGGCATGGAACCCAGCAGAAGTGGACAAGATGGCTTTGCCTCCCTGCCATGCCTTGTTTCAATTTTACGTGGCCGATGGAAAACTTTCCTGCCAGCTTTATCAGCGCAGTGCCGATTATTTTTTGGGCGTACCGTTCAACATTGCCAGCTATGCGTTGCTTACCTACATGGTTGCCCAGCAATGCGAACTGATGCCGGGCGATTTTGTGTGGACGGGTGGCGATGTACATCTCTATTCCAATCACATCGATCAGGCAAAACTTCAGCTTTTGCGCTCACCTTATCCGTTGCCACAGTTGGTGATCAAGCGCAAGCCTTCCAGTTTGTTCAGTTATGAATTTGAAGATTTTGAGATCGTAAATTATCAATCCCATCCTTCCATCAAGGCACCGATAGCTGTGTGACTTTTTTTATCTCAATCCTTTGTTTCTCTTCATGTAAATCCACCATGCACCACACAGATTTTTCTTTAAGAAAATTATAAATCATTAGTTTATATTTATGAATTCTTTGAAACCTGCAATGCCCAATGCCTAGTCCCCAACATTAACCGATCAATAAAATGACCCGTTCATTAAATATGTTTGGCATTATTGCCCTGGCAGTCATTCTGATTGCTGCGGGCCTTATGTACTTTTTAAAGGAAGACCTTCCAAAAATTTACATCAATGAGATTATGGCGAACAACACCGCTTGCTGCCCCGACAAAGAGAGTGGCAAGGATGAGTTTGACGATTGGATTGAACTGTATAATGCAGGAACTGTTGCGGTTGATATTGGCGGCATGTATTTTTCGCAAGAAAAAGATAACCCCTTGGGCTATCACGTGCCTAAAACAAACAGTGCCCTAACCACTATTCCTCCGGGAGGGTTTCTGTTGCTATGGGCCGATGGCGACCATAATCAAGGACCCCTGCACTTGAAATTTAAGCTTGCGTTTGAAGGAGAATACATTGGCATTTACCAAAATGACGGGCGCAAGATTGACGGCCTCAAGTTCCAAAATCAAAGCGAAAACGTTTCCTATGGTCGCGCTACCGATGGTGGTGAAACCTGGAAAGAATTTGCATCGCCCACACCGGGCAAGTCAAATCAGTAGTTGTAAGAATTGAACGTCAATTTTGGCAATTGACAATGAGCATTGTTTACTGATGTTACGCAAATCAATGGAACCTGTCAGTTTGAGGCTCTCGAAAACTGATTAGACTAAGTTAAATCGCCTTCGAGTGCCTCAGGCTGACATCACTTTAAAAGTTTGCGTAGCATCAGTTATTCAATGGCTCTGATTTCCCCTCAATGCTTTCACGCAATTGGCCAAGGAACGAAACTGATGATAGTTGCCTTTCCAGATGTTGCCTTTGAGGGCGGTTTTCATTTCGGGTTGCTTATCTAAACCACCGGCATACCAATCGCCATGCTCGTGATCGATCAGGTTGGTATCAATGTATTGCCACATCAATTTGAATTTTGCGTAATAATCATGTTCATCTTCAGGATAAAGATCAGCCATTAAGAGCAATGTGTTGAGGCCTTCCGCTTGCGCCCACCAGTTTTTGGTATCGCGGAGGATAACCATATCAGCACTGTCTTTGAAATAATATCCTTCATCATAAAATCCGCCAACCGAATTGTCCCAACCCTTTTCCAATGAGTGATCGATCATCTTCTTGGCAATGGTGTGAGTTTGAGTATCGTTTTCAACGCCCAATACATGCGATGCCTCCAACAGGAGATAGGCAGTCTCCACATCGTGACCAAAAGAGACATGGTCGAGATTGTGGTGTTTCATGATCACGTCAACCGAAGAATCCCTAAATGAAACCGGAGTCCAATCGGGTTGAAGGAACAGTACCAAATAACCTTTGTCGCTGGTAATTGTATCGCGGATCAAATAAAGCATTTCAGCCAGGCGCTCCTTTACTAAGGGATCGGGCCACACCTGGTACAATTCAGTGAATGCCTCCAGCAGGTGTATCGAACTGTTTTGGTCTTTATATCCGATCTCTGAAGTAGATACAATGGAATCTGGCCTTGCGATGAATTTACCATCGCGTTGCAGATGTTGAAAATATCCTTTCTTATCAGGATCATGACTGTATTTCTCCAACCAGCCAAACGCATCTTTGGCCAATTGCAAAGCACTGGTGTCACCGCTTGCGCCATAGTAGGCCGACAAGGCAAAAATTGCAAACGCATTTCCGTAAGCTGTTTTCATTGCTTCTTTTGGCTTGCCGGTGCGATCAACGAGATTATAAAATCCACCAAACTCTTTGTCCCACATTACATCGCGCAAAAAAGCAAAACCATGGTTAGCACTTTCCCGATAAACCGGATTATCCACATAAAGCTGTGAGGCTTTACTATTGGACCAAGTGTGGCGTGCCTGCGTGACAATCATTTTATCCTGCGGCCCGGTGGGTTGCCAATCGTAAGTAAAAGTGCTAAGGAATCCTCCATACACAGTATCCACTGCGCGGGGATACCAAAGGTTAAGCATTTCTGTTTGGATGGATTTTTCTATGACATCAGCCAATTTCAACCGATCCTCCGATCCATTCTGCTTGCACGATTGAAGGGTAAGAATCGTAATAAAAAATCCGAATGCAAACATGGCTGCATTGCCGCCTGAAGCGTGGATTTGTTTTCTTTTTTTTGAAATGTGCATAGTGGGAAATTATTTTTTAAATTCTACAATTGGCTACTTATTTTATTTACTGACCAACAAATCCAACAGTTTCTTATCCAATTTATGCCCATACCAATTTTCATATTGTACATCTTCTCGTCTGCTGTCCAGCAGGCCAAAATCACCGATAAATTCCCACAATGCAAAACCAATTTTATGGTCGCCCAAAATATCGAGCACATCGCCAAACCAAGCCAGAAATACATTGTGAGGAGTTTTATTCCAACACCCACATTCACCACAATGAACACCCACTCCACTATTGGCAAGCTCTATCCAGGGTTGATAGTAGGTCTCAAGCATTGCACGATTAAAATCCTTATCACCAACTTTTCCTGGCCACTTGGGTTCTGGCAGATTATCTACATCTTTATTTGCCCAGGGTGCCTTATAATGTGATATGGCACCTGGAAAGTATCCCCGGCAACTTTGAGCAATATTCAAATCCATAATTTCAGGAATTACCGAATTGCCAACATTATTTCCATCGGCAATAATCAGGTGCTTAGGATTCTCCTTTCTTATTGCTTCTGATGCAGCCAAGGCAAGCTTGCGATACGCTTCGCCAGGCACAGCACTTCGCTTGGAGTGTTGATCGTTCATATCCTCCCGCATGCTGGGTTCATTCAATAAATCAAAACTTATTTTTTTCCGGCTTACATTCTTGTACCGTTTCGCCCACATGTTCCAATGGAAGCAAAAGGCATCCAGAGCAGCTTGATCGCGCCATAAATTATATGGTTCATTAAATCCTGCATTTACACAATACCCCGGTGCCCGATGAAGGTTCAGGCTTACGTGCATTTTGTGCTTATGTGCCAACGAAACAATCGAGTCAATTTTATCAACTGCCTGCTCACTGATTTTATAAACTTCTTCGGGTAAGATGTCTCTACTTCGGTCAAAATCCAGGTAACACGGATAGGCAATTGGTATCCTTACAAAATCAAATCCCCAATCGCGCATCCATTTAAAATGTTCCTCGGTGGTTTTCATTCGCTGGGTCATTGGATTGGGACTGAAGAAATCCAGTAGATTGAATCCTTTCCATTGAGGTATCTTCATTTTGGCATCTTCCGTGCTGCCAAAAGAATCAATACCAACTAGGTTCATTGCTGCCGCTGACAGTCCTGTGGTTTTTAAAAAGTCCCTCCTTTTCATACTTGAAAAAACATTTATTTAATCTTCATTTTTTTTCGATATGTGCCTTTCAAATTATTTTCAAACAATGTATATGGATCGTTATAAAACTCTATAAAATCGGGCACACTAACCTGGCCAGGAAACGGGGCATAGTAGTGCGTAGCACTTTTAATGTCATTGCGCCAAACCAACACGTAGGCAAGTTTCAAATTATACGATTTCAAAACCGGTATTAGTGTTTGTGTCCACCAAGTGGTATTGGGTATTGACTCCAATCCCGTTTCTGTAAAGGCTGCCAATTTACCGGCACGTAAGGCATACTCTGACACCACCTTAAGTTTTAACGCAGCCGTATCAAGGGCATATTTGTTTCGCCCCATATCGCCATAATTATCCATGCCTACTATATCAACCCAATCATCGCCCGGATATCGTTCTAAATATTCCTCTTCGCTTATAAACTTATTGTCGGGCGAAAATGCATAGATGAAATTATGCACTCCGAGGGTATCGCGGAGATACGAAACCGTAAACTGCCAAAGCGAAATAAATTCTTCGCGTGTACAATGGGGTTTGCCCCACCAGAACCATCCGCCATCAAACTCATGAAATGGCCTGAAAATAACGGGCACTAACTTTCCATCCTTACCTTTTATACTATGTGCCCACTCACCAATTGTCCTAAGTATTTCCAGATATTTCTCATGGGCCTCTCCACCCGGAATAATATATTTTACCGCTGGCAACGAAACAGAATCCTTCCAATAAAAACCACCCGGTGAAACCGGATTTGAAAAGTGCCATGCTATTGTTGTAATGCCCCCACGGTTATACGTGTCTTCAACATTTTTCTTTAATTCCTGTTTTGCTTTTTCAATTGTTTCGGCAGATGTGCCAGAAAAACGCATGAGGTCTATGCCAATCATGGCTGGATGAGAACCGGTTACTGACTTTACATCGGACCGGCCCGCATCACCCATCCATCCATGCCCATACTCTGTTGCGTGCTGATGTCCAAACAAGATATTGCGGTTAGAGACCCTCTTAAGATTCTGGTACAACCGTTTTGTTTCACGGGTAGCATTTTTGTCAATGGGTACAAGCCGTTGGCCCAGCCCGGAAATGGAAATAAAAAAAAATGAAATACAGATAGATAGTTGCTTAACCAATTTGTGCAAGGGTTAACTATGAAAATTATTTTGCTACTTTATTCAGTTCATCGATCTTTCTGCTCATGGCCCTGAAAGAATCCCAATCGGAAATTGATTTATCGGCAAGTGCTTTGTTTTTATCGCTCATAGTAACTTTTAGGCCATAGTACCCATCCATGAATGTGCCACATCCCATCCACACCGTTTGCATCATTCCATAATATTTATCTTTCATTCCATTGGTTGCATACTTTCTAAATCTAACCATGTCTTCAACTTGAGCGGAAGTTACTTCTGGAATCCGCCAGGGGCAGGTCAATACGCGAAAGCCTTTCATAGCAAAATACACTGCGGTTTGATCGGGCCTTTCGTAATGCCAATCGCATATCACTACGTCTTTGGGTATCATATCGATGGCACGGTGTGTATTGTTCATGCTGGCTTCCCACATGCCCATTCCGGTTGCTTTGCCATCTATTAGGCGGTCGCCCCAAATCCAAAGTTCTCTTTTTTTAATTGCAAGGTGGTCCCTGATCGTGCGCACTTCGCCTGCAAACAATTCTGCTTTATCATGCCCATTGCACCGCGGACATTTCTCATCGCCTATGTAAAAAACCTCGTCCATGCCGGCATGAAATGCATCCGACTGGAAGGCATCACAGATTTCATCGACTAAAGCAAATACTACTTTGTGCACATCCGGATGCAACGGACAGTAACTCTTGCAATACAAGCCATCCGCATTTGGCCATACATATTTCTCGGGCATTTTAACATGCGGTGTTTCATCAAACTCAGGAAATTTCCTCAACAATCCAACCGTTTTTTCTGCCCATGATTGATGACCCAACAGATTGATTTGAGGAATAAGTCTTATTTTCTTTTTGGCGCAAGCATCCACCATTTTTTTTACATCCGCCTTTGACAGTGCTATTGAATCTCTTAATTGAGGATAGCTTTCGTATTGGTAATTGTAATCGACACGCAGGAGTATCACATTTATTCCTTTGGTTGCCAGTTCTTCGTTGATAAATTTTATGAACCTGTCAACCTCATTAGGTTTTGGGGCGGCAATGGAAAATCCCCTGACCGGCAATAAATTATCCAACCCTGATTGGGCGGAAACCACGGTATGGAGAAAGAGTATAGAGATAGTGATACTGAGTAACTTCTGTAAATTTTTCATGGCCCTTCAAAGGTAACTTTGATCTTAAAAAAAACTTCCCTCCTTTTCTCAAACATTTAAGACGCTATTTTTTTTCGATAAATTCCCTCTAATCAAAATTGAGATACCGGCACTCACTCCTTCTCCCCCTCTCCGAGTTGCTAACAAACGCGATGCTCTGACTATCGG
>JANOQB010000382.1:0-2976 GCA_031422215.1 Cytophagales bacterium
ATCAAAGAAGAATTTAAGGCCAAAGCCGAGAAGAAATAGTTATCAATTTAGTCATTGATCAAATTAGCCAATGGATAATATCTGTTGGCTTTTTTTGTCACTTTGACTCAAGTATTGATTTAAAATATTTATTTTTGATTACCATGGAACCGTACACGCAAATCATCACATTGGAAGCTGGAAAACGTGGAGGCAAGCCATGCATAAGGGGAATGCGAATTACTGTTTACGATGTGCTTAGCTATCTGGCTTCCGGCATGAGTCAACAACAAATCATAAATGATTTTCCAGAACTTACCCAAAAGGATATAAATGCCTGCCTGATGTATGCGGCAGATTCTGAAAGGCACACCCCCTCTTACAATCAGCTTGAAATTCTAAATTGATAATAATCTATCGCACAAGCTTGTCAAGCCCTTATCTGCATTTTTTGCTGATACAATGTAAGGGAAACAAACGGTATTGCTGCCGATGATCTTACAATTTGGAGATTTGCGATAGAGAAGGGTTTCACTATTCTAACAAAAGACAACGATTTTGATGAGCGAAGCCACCTTGAAGGTTGTCCACCAAAAATTGTGCATTTGGTTTGTGGGAATAAAAGCACAGATGAAATTCTCAATATACTTCTGACAAATAAAAATGAAATTTTGCTATTTGGTGAATCAAATACTGACATCTGCATTTTGAAGCTATCATAGCACCGGGGCATAGCCACAATTAGGGAGTAGCCTCCCGTGTAAGCAATCCAAAACGGAGACTCGCAGTCAAACCATAAATCTAAAATCCCTGAAGGGTGGCGACATTAATCTTTCAAAATCTTCCTTCGCACAACGGAATTATTTACGCGCATCTCCAACACATAAATGCCGGAAGGTAAACCGCTTACATCCCAAGATTGCAGGCCGGACTTTTTTGCAACAGTCTTTATCCCTTGCATTGAAATAATATTCAGGTATTCAACATCACCCTGCTCACTGTTTAGATAAACAACCTGATGCATTGGGTTTGGATAGGCAGATACGTAAATGGATTTTTTTTCATCGATGCCCACCACCGTCTTGAGGGCAACATCGGTAAACAAGAAAAATGTGCCCGGTCCCATGGATAGTGACGTAAGGTTTGCTGTGATATTAAATTCACCACCCGTAACATAATCGTACCACTTGCCTAAATGCGAAAAATTTACTTCTACCAATTTATCCACCACATCAAAGTTGGCTACCATGTGTGCATTCATTTGATTGGCCGTTGTTGGCGCAACGGTGAAGGGAACGGATTTAAGGATGACTTGCTTGATGAGCGTGCTTCCACCCAGCATGGTCACATCTTCGGTGTTGAAAATAGGATACGCTTTTCTTAACGCGATCAGTTCGGCCATATAATTATATACGCTTTTTCGCGCTGGCTCTGAATAGTAATTCCACTTGATGGGTTTGGCACCGGTACGTCCGCCCTGATCGATGGATATGTCATATCCCAACTCACCAAATTGCCAAAGCATTTTTGGACCAGGCACCGTGTAGAAAAGAGTGGAGGCAGCCTTCACGCGGCTCAGCGCAGTTTCCAGATTCTTTACGCTATAGGGGGTTGCTGAATTTCCAAATTGAAGATTTTTGAACATCATCCTTTCTTCATCGTGGCTTTCCATGTACCCCACACCATGTGGCACGGTCCATCCCCGGTTTTTGTAAAATATGTCCGAGAAGTTGGAGTTCTCTGAGTAACCCATCGCGCTTTGCAAATAGGCATTGTTGAAGTTGGCCCACAACAGCATTCCTTTTCCTTCTGCCGCGCGATGTTCGGCCAATTCTTTCTCTTCCTGATTGGCTCCGAAATGTTCCAAGATTACATAGGCATCGGGTGAGTGCGACCAAATTTTGTCGGCCATGCGTTTGAGAATGGCTATGCGCGAGGCATCGTAAGCACCCCAGGCATCTACATTGCTTGGATTGTTGGTTTGCGTAAACCCCTTTGACAAATCGTAGCGAAAGCCATCCACTTTAAATTCCTTTAGCCAATAATGATTTACTGTATCCAAATATTTTTTGGTGTAAGCACTCTCGTGGTTCATATCAAAAAAAACATTGAAGGGATGCCTCGCATCGGTATTGAACCATTTATTATTGGCTGTTGGTTTGAATGTATTGAAATCAAAATCCAGCATCGCGTAAGCATTGGGTGCATCCTGTTGGTTCATTACTATGTCCATGATCACAACAATGCCATTGGCGTGGCATTTATCAATAAACTCTTTCAATTTATTTTTGGTGCCATAAAATTTATCGGGGGCAAACATAAACGTGGGGTTGTAGCCCCAACTGTCGTTGCCGTTAAACTCTGTGATGGGCATAAGCTCAATGGCATTCACACCCAACCGTTTGAAATAGCCGATGGTATCTATCAACGTTTGATAATTTTTCTTGCCCGTGTCAAAGAAATCGCGGATCAACAATTCGTAGATCACTAATTTTTCTTTGGAAGGTTTTTGATAGGTTGTTGTTTGCCAAACGTAGGGTACCTGGCCGGTTTGCAAAATGGCAGCACGGTTAAAATACCATTTGTCCGACTTCGCCTTTTCGGGAAATGCTTTTAGGTTGGGATACGTGGCCGCGGGAATAAATACATCGTCCGTATCCAAAATTTTATCGGAATACGGGTCTGCTATTTTTATGGATTCGTCCACCAAATATTGAAATGCATATTCCACACCGGGTATCAAGCCGGAGACTTCAAGCCAAAAGTGTTCGCCATCTTTTTTCATTTGATGATCCGCCTCTATGCTCCAATTGTTGAAGTCGCCCACGGCATAGACCGAACTTTTTCCGGGTGCCCACAAACACAACGTGGCTTTCGATGGGTCGGTGTGATAGTTGATCCCATCAATAATGCCTACCGGGCGGGCCTGGTTTACGGTGGCCGAGCGGATGGTGTAGGTAAACGAAATGTTTTTTGATTGTGTGCCTGCCACCGCTT
>JANOQB010000383.1:0-2602 GCA_031422215.1 Cytophagales bacterium
ACATAATCATCGAAGCAAGAAAGATGGAACAAATCAACAGTTGGTTTTTCATGGGCTTTTACTTTAGAGGCAACAATATTAGCAAGACAGATTGTGGCAATCAAGCCCTATTTAAAAATGGTGAGAAAGAGAAACCTTGAATTACGATTGTTACTGTGTACTACGTAGGTTAGGAAACATAAAAAGCGGATAGACATTGTTTGCTTAGGTAATGTTTCCCAAACAACTACCGAAGTAGTATAACTTAATGACGAAATATTTGTTATGGCACTATGAACAAAAAAATATTGGTTGCTCTAAATGTATTGGCACTGGCAGGTGTGCTCGTAATAAATGCACTTGCCATCACCCTTCCAATCAACGGCATGAGTACAGGAGATATTTCCGAATTGTATCCTAGCCTGTTTACACCCGCTGGTTTTACCTTTTCGGTATGGAGCCTCCTCTATTCGCTCTTGATAGGCTTTGTGGTTTATCAATGGAAAATAATGAACAAAGTATTTTTTGTCGAACTGTCTTGTTGGTTCCTTGTTTCGTGCACAGCAAACCTTAGTTGGATTTTGGCCTGGCATTATCTATTGCCCTTGGCATCGGTAGTGATCATGCTCGTGTTGCTTTTTTCGCTTACGCGGATTTTTTTGCTTCTCCAAAAACAAAACCTTGTCAGTGTTGGAGAAAAGATTTTTGTAAAACTCCCCTTCACGTTTTATTTATCGTGGATTTGTGTGGCCACCATCGCAAATATTTCTGCACTGCTCGTTTATTGGGAGTGGAGTGGCTCTGTCTTAACGCCCACACAATGGACAATGACCCTGATCAGCGTTGCTACTGTGTTGGGAATTATTGTTTCAGTGCGTTTTCGCGAACCTGCTTTTCTGTTGATCCTTATATGGGCTTTGTTTGGGATTTATTCAAAATGGAGCAGCACCGAAAATGCTCCTATTGCCATAACGGCCGTTGCCGAATTGATTTTGCTTAGTGTCGTTTTCGTTACACTTGGCATCCGTTCTATCCGGATAAATGACAAATTGCACCTCAAAACCTGATTAGCTTATTAAGATAAGGCCCCTTTATCATTCTCCCCAAAACGTTCGTGCGAAGTTCATATTCATATTCGTCTCTTTTTTTTGTTCCAATTTTGCCTAAATACTTGTCCTTCATCTCGGCAAGTGAATAAGTTTTGATTTCTTTAGTTGCCATATGATTTACTTTTTTGGTCTGTTGTTAAAATACAGGGATGAGGCTAAAAGAACAAACATCTTCGCCAACCTGAGTACTTTTGAATCTAATCCATACCCATATCAAATCGGTTGATTACATAGTAGTAGGCCAGGGCCTTGCCGGCTCGGCACTTGCTTTGCGCCTGTGGCAGCAAGGCAAAAGTTTTGTGGTGTTCGATCAGCCCGGAGCCAACAGGGCTTCGTCCGTGGCCGCGGGCTTGTTCAACCCGGTGTCGGGCAAGTGGCTGGCCAAGAGTTGGATGGCAGAAAAGATTTTCCCTGAACTCCATCAGTTCTACACAAGTGCCGAGAAAATTTTGAATGCCCGTTTTTTTTATCCTCAGCCGTTGTACCGTCCCTTTATCTCCATCGAAGAACAAAATGAATGGATGGGAAGAAGTGCCGGCCGCGCCCTGAAAAATTATGTGAAAGAAATAATCACGCAAAGTAAGTATGGAAAGGAAGTGCACGACCCCTTTGGCGGAATTGTTCAGGCCGATGGTGGCTATGTGGATGTGCAAACTTTTCTCCTGCACGTGCAGCAGCTGCTGATTTCTATCCAGGCTTTTGTGCCTGAACGATTGGACGAAACCCTTCTTGAAGTAACTGACCGTGCTGTGCGCTATAAAAACATCGATGCCGGAAAGATAATTTTTTGCAATGGCACCGGGGTGAGCCAATCGGCCATGTTGAAGGATGTGCCCATCCTGCTGCTGAAAGGAGAAACAATAACGATAGAAGCAGAGCAACCCCTGGAACTGATTTATCAACGCGGTGTTTATATAGTGCCCATGCCCGAAAAAAACAGATATAAAGTAGGGGCCACTTACGAATTGAAACTCTTGACAAGCAACATTACCGAAGCAGCCCGCAAGGAATTGGTGGAAAAACTAAATTCCCTGCTAAAGGTGCCTTACCGGGTTATTGGGCAGGATTGGGGTTTCAGGCCAACCACCATTGACCGCAAGCCGATATTGGGCCAGCACTCCATTTCAAACAATGTTATTATTTTTAATGGGCTTGGCACGAAAGGAGTGAGTTTAGCCCCTTATTTCTCGGGGCAACTTTTGGATTGGCTTACAAAAAAAAATGAATTGCATCCCGAAGTAAATATTAATAGGTTTAAATCGTTATTTTCGAAATCGATTAAAGAAGTATGAGAGTATTGTTTCGGAATTTAGGAGTATTGGCGGGGGTGTTTCTTTTGGGCCACAGCGTCTTCGGCCAACAGTCCCTTGAAACATTTGGTAAAAACCGGATACAGTTCAAGCAATTTGAATGGAAATATCTTAGCTCCGAAAACATTGATGTATATTACTACGATGAGAGGAAGCGCGTGGCACAGGAGTCGCTCCAATACTTAGAGTCTGAATTTGATCGCA
>JANOQB010000384.1:0-2492 GCA_031422215.1 Cytophagales bacterium
ATTGAAATTGATGGTACTACATATATTTCTGTGAAACCCCGGCAAAGGATAGAAGTGCAAAGCTCCGCCTTGCGAGAGCCCTCGTTTAATCGGGGCCCGAAGTGCGTTTGACTTGCGTGCGGGCCGGGCTTGGAACGGATAGCCTGGTCGCGCCTCGCCATGCCGCCTACATGTTCACAAAAATCCGTGTATAACCCCTTTAATTAGATCAACAAAAAAAATAGCACTATGTATTTCCAACACGTGTACGACAAATCATTAGCACAAGCCAGTTATTTTATTGGTTGCCAAAAGGAAGGCGTGGCCATTGTTATTGATGCAAAAAGAGATGTGGACACGTATCTCGAAATAGCCAAACAAAACAACATGAAGATCACGCACATAACGGAAACACACATCCATGCGGATTTTCTTGCCGGCTCGCGCGAGTTGGCAAAACTTACCGGAGCAAAATTGTATTTGTCGGACGAAGGTGGTGAAGGATGGCAGTATGAGTTTGCCCACGAAGCATTGAAAGATGGAAGCGTGATAAAGGTGGGCAACCTTTCGTTGAAAGTATTGCACACGCCTGGCCACACACCCGAAAGCATAAGTTTTTTATTGACCGACCACCCAGCGAGCGATCAACCGGTGATGTTGTTCACGGGCGACTTTGTGTTTGTGGGCGATGTGGGCCGGCCCGATTTATTGGAGAAGGCTGCCGGTATTGCCGGCACCAAGGAAGCGGGCGCAAAGGAAATGCACCAGTCTATTTCGAAGTTCAGCGCGCTGCCCGATTATATTCAGGTGTGGCCTGGCCACGGAGCAGGTTCTGCCTGTGGAAAGGCGTTGGGTGCGGTACCGAGCACTACTGTGGGATATGAAAAAATGCGCAACTGGGCTTTTCAACATGCCAACGATGAAAGTGGTTTTGTGAAATATTTGCTCGAGGACCAACCTGAGCCGCCAACGTATTTTGCCATGATGAAGAAGCTCAATAAGGTGGACCGTCCTTTATTGACGCAAGTTCCCAAACTTAAAAAGTTGAGCAACCAGGAGTTTAAGGCCGCGATGGACAAGGGCATTAAGCTGATCGACACACGGCATAAAACAGAATTTGCTGCTGGCTTTATTCCTTCAAGCATAAATATACAAGGCAACAATGCACTGGCTACCTGGGCCGGCTGGTTGATAAACTATGACGAACCTTTCATGCTGGTTGCCAGCGAACCTCAATTGGATGACCTCACGCGCAAGTTGATGCGCATTGGGTTGGACAATATTTACGGGTACATCAGCAGCGTGAATGTGTGGACTGAACTGGGCCAGGCGCTCGACAAATCAAAAATCATTTCTATCGATGAGTTTGACACGCTCGCCAAAAACAATGGCATCCAAATAGTGGACTTGCGCGGTGAAGCCGAATATAAAGCGGGCCATATTGCCAAAGCTGACAACGTGTTTGTGGGCACACTGCTAAACAACCTCAACAAAATCAGTAAAGATAAAACTACCGTTATTTATTGCCAGTCGGGCGACCGGACCGCTATTGGATATTCGTTGCTTGCGAAAAATGGTTTCAAAAATATCCTTAACTATTCAGGCGGATTGAGCGAGTGGATAAACAAAGGCAAGCCGGTGGTTTCTTAGTGAAATTTTCAAAATAACTTGTACAAAGGATCGGCAGGGTGCATGACAAATTGCACTGACCAGCAAAATAAACAGTGCATGGTACACGTACTTTTCATTCAATTTTTAGTTTGTTCATGTATGTTTCAATTGTTGATTTGGCACTTTTTTGTCTTGACACAAAAAAGTACCCAAAAAAAGTCAAGACAAAAAGATGCTTCCTCCCGCATCCCATCGCACCCCCGCCTTTTTGTCGGGCCAACGCACTTGAGTTTCAACATAAATATCAACTAAAGGATTTGGATTCTTCTGATTGGCTATGTTTTTTAATTCGGTGCAATAAATCATACACCCGATCGGGGCATGCTACTAGGCAAAACAACCTTAGTAGAAAGGGGTAAAGAGATAACCAACTTTATTACCATAGTATGGCCAAGTTGTATAAGGTAATAAGGTATCTGTGATAAGAGACCACCTTTTCTACTAAGGTTGTGTACACTTAGTTGCAATAGTTATTTTGACGATTTCCCTTAACTCAAGGTATTCGGGTGCATTTCAAAAAGACACGTCTCAATAATTTCGCCCCTCTGGGGCTGGCTGTATCTGATGACTATTTTCTACTACCAAAATTTCGCTCCGCCAACTGGCGGACTTAAAAAGTTCGGAACGATATTTTGGTAGTAGTGCGATCGGAGTATGATTTCCAAAGCCCCATCGGGGCTATATTTAATTTCTTGTAGGCTGTGTCTTTTTGAAATGCACCCGGAAAGTTTGCCTTGAAAGGGTTATTCCTACTTTGTCATGTTCTAAATTTGCGTATTAACATTATCGAAATAAGAGTTACGCAATTCTGCAAGCCCTGAAAGCACGCGATCAAAGTAACG
>JANOQB010000385.1:0-9229 GCA_031422215.1 Cytophagales bacterium
CATTTTCTCCCGCAAAAACTTTAACATCCAATGGCACAAGGGCAGCTTTTACTTTTTGATAATGATCTTCATTGACAATGACTACTGCATTGGGTTTAAATTTCTTTGCTTGCTCAATCAATAGGTCGGCATTGGTTTGCGCGGTGAGCACTTCCACTTGAAATGATTCAGGATGTGCGGCCACCACTTCAAGTGCTTGTGTGCCTATGGAACCGGTGGAGCCGAGGATGGCGATGGATTTCAAAATTCAGATTGATTGTTATCCTAATTAGACGTGTTATAGTTCAGAACTAAATTAATTGTTGAGTTTATTTGATATAAATTCAATTCTGATTTTTAAATTCGGTAACAATTTATCGATAACACCCCATACTGTTCGATAATCCACCCCCATGTAGTTATGTGCAAGTTTGTCTCTCATTCCAGCCATTTTTGTCCACTCTATTTCAGGAAATCTACTCTTGGTTTCAACTGAAATCCGTTTCGTTGCTTCGCCAATTATTTCAAAATTTCTAACAACTCCATCTTTCACGAGTTTAGCATTATAAAAATCCTGCTCGTTAAGACCATTTGTATATTCAAGGATTGATTCTATCGAGTCGCGGATGTGCTTCAAATACACTTCATCGTCCTTCATGGAACTACAAGATTTTTTTTATGTCCTTTTCGATGTAGGGCTTAATATAGGGACTTACTGCACCCGTTGTAACAAGATCAACTTTTACACCCAAAATTTTGGATAATTCTTGCTCAAGGCCAATTAATTCCAAAAGGTTTATAGGATACCCAAATTCAACCAAGAGGTCCAAATCACTTCCCTCCTTATTGTCGCCACGAGCATAAGAGCCAAACACGGAAACCTGAGTAGGTTGAAATGGAGAAAGCCTGTCTAAAATTATATCTCGTTGCAGTTGGTTAATCATAGAGCAAATCTAACTAAATCTTCTGCAATCTTCCTGTCGTTGCCAAGCCTGGGCACTTTGTTCTGTCCCCCTAATTTGCCTTGCGATTTCATGTAGTCTATAAACGCATTTTTTTTAAGCGCAGTAACAATCAATGTCCGCAAAATATTCCCTGAAATCAAATCATCATAATAAACATTCAATGCTCGCAGTTGGTTATCCAATTCCAAGGCAAATGCAGTTAAATCTTTTGGCGGTGCCGCAAACTCAATGAGCCACTCGTGGTGCGGCATTCCTTCTGCTGGTGCCACATTGGGTGCCACCGTAAACTCCACCAACTCTGTTTCTGGAAATTTTTGCATCGTAAACTTCATCGCTTTCTCCACTTCTTCGCCAATCACATGCTCGCCAAAAGCAGAAATAAAATGTTTGATCCTTCCGCTCACGATAATGCGGTAGGGATTTTTGGAAACGAACTTTATGGTATCGCCAATGGAATATCCCCAAAGCCCTGCGTTGCTGTTGATGATCACCGCGTAGTTTTTTCCAAGCTCCACTTCTTCAATGGAAAGTCTGCGGGCATTTTCAGTAAAGTATTCTTCAGTGGGGACAAACTCAAAAAATATCCCTGAGTTTAATAGTAAGAGCAATCCTTCGGCATGCTGCGAATCCTGATAAGCGATAAACCCTTCTGAAGCCGGGTAGGTTTCGATGGAGTCAATTTTCTTTCCAATCGTTTCAAATAATTTCGCGCGATAGGGTTCGAAGTTTACTCCTCCATATACAAACATGGAAAAGTTTGGGAACACATCTTTTACCTTTTTGCCTGTGCGCGCTACAATGCGATCAAAATACATTTGCGCCCAGGGCGGAATGCCCGAAATCAGCGTCATGTTGGCATGGAGCGTTTCATCCACAATCGTGTCCAACTTTGTCTCCCAGTCGTCAATACAATTGGTGGCATAGCTTGGCTTCTGATTGGTGCGCAAATAACCGGGCACATGATGGTTCACAATTCCTGACAGCCGTCCGGTTTTTATCCCTGCTTTTTCATCCAGTTCAGGGCTGCCGGAAAGAAAGATCAAACCACCATCTAAGAAGGAAGCGTTTCCGGTTTCGTGCACATAACTGAGCAAGGCATTGCGCGCACTGTTGATATGGTTGGGAACAGAATCTTTGGTGATGGGAATATATTTGGTGCCCGAAGTAGTGCCCGATGTTTTGGCAAAATAGGCGGGCTTGCCTTTCCACAATATGTCCGGTTCGCCCTGCAACACTTTTTCTATGTATGGCTTCAACGCTTCATAGTCGCGAATAGGCACTTGCTTTTTGAAATCTTCGTGCGTTCGTATGGATTCAAACCCGTGATCTTTCCCGAAAAGTGTGCTGCTTCCAACCTTGATCAGGTGTTTAAATGTTTGTATTTGAAATTGAGTGGGCCTATGCGACCATTCGTTGGTCTGTTTGGCAATGTATGCCGCAAATGGTTTTGCGAGCGTTGAACGGATACCCATAGCACGCAAAAGTAAGGGTATCTAATCGTGGCTGCAAACGGTGGGTTATGTTTACACGCATTGAAAAATCTAATACCTGCCAAGTAGGATTGGAATGCTATTGATTGTGAGTAACCAAATATCGTTGGTCTTCTTCACCATAGTCGTTAACTTAAGAAGTTGGGTATTACGCCAGAGGCGTAACCTGTTTGTAGAACGAAGTTCATATCGGGTATTTGCCCCAGGGGGGCAACCTGTAATCTCTATCGTAAAATTCAATATGACCATCTTAATTTTAAAACATCAGGTTGCCCCGCTGGGGCAAATATTGTTGACAAAGAAATATTTTCTACAAACAAAATGCCCCGCTGGGGCAAATAAGAGTTTATTGTTCTAAAATTGGAAACTATTTCCCTTAAGTTAACGACTATGGTGTCAGAACCAAGCTTTAACAGTTGGATCAATGCTTTTTCAAAAGCATTTCAATTCCCATTTTCATTCATCCTTTTCACCACGCGCATTTGTAAAATCCCCGTTCGGGTTTCCATATCAAGCAATGCCTCTTGTGCTTTTGTTTTATCAGAAAATTTTCCGGCATACCATAACCAGTGGCCCTCTCCATGATTAGTTCTTTCCAAGCCATAGCCTTGCAGCACGTCATTGTCGATTAGGGCGTTGGCTTGCTCATCGGAAAAAGAACCGAGGCAAACAGCATACTGCAACGAATCGAGGTTGGCGGCAGCGGCCCTTTCCGTCACGCCCAAGTTGTGCTTTGAATACAATGTCCTTGCATCTGTTTTGAAAACCTCGAATGCACCGCGCAGCATTTTGTCCTCTATAAAGGAGGTGTCGGTTTCAAAGTAGCGGAACGGAAACATCACAAATCCCTTTTTGCCCCTATTGGATTTTTGAACCCACTCCAATTCATACTCGGCCTGATGAACTGAAGTGGAAGAAAGTGAATCAGTTTTTATTTTCTGCAAGTCCACCCACAACATGGCACCGCCATCGCGGTAACGCGGCCGCTGACCCGAAATAAAATTGCCGAGCGACCAGGCAACCAACTGATCACTTTCCTTTCGCCACTCGATTGGCTGCAACACATGCGGATGCGAACCGATCACCAACTTTGCCCCTTCGCGAAAACATAGGTCAGCGATCCGTTTTTGAAATTTATTGGGAAGGCTTTGGTACTCATCGCCCCAATGCATGAACACAATAATTGCATCACTATGTTGGGCTTTTGCTTTTTCAAGGTCGGCTTTCATCTGAACGGTATCGATGAGGTTGACAATTGTGGGCCGTGGCACAGGAATGCCGTTTGTTCCATACGTGCAATTCAACAGCGAAATGCGAAACCCATTTTTCTCTATCAGCAACGGATACGCATTTGCCCTTGTCATTGAATCTTTAAATGTGCCAGTATGCAACAGGGCAAGTGTGTCGAGCACATCTAGGGTACGCTCAATCCCTTTTCGGCCGCGATCCACGCTGTGGTTATTGGCGGTTACCAACACATCAAAGCCGATGCGTTTCAGTTCGTAAGCCAGTTCATCGGGTGCGCTGAATTGCGGATAGCCTTTGTAAGGTGAGCCCGCGAGGGTAAGTTCGAGGTTGCCGATGGCCACGTCCGCAGATTTTATGATGGGAGAAACATATCCAAAGCAAGCGGAGTAATCGTATTTGCCGGTGAGCGCGTTGTATGAGGCCGCAATATTTGAATCATGCTGCATGATGTCGCCAACAAAAAGTAATTTTAGCCGTGTGGTGTCCTGGGCAAAAGCAAGGGCCGGAAAAATCAGGGCAACTAAAAAAATCAAAACGCTGTGCATCATGGGTAGGCTATTATTTTATCTTCTGCAATTACATAAATCCTTTCGTCTTTTTTTGGATGAACCGTGGCCAACCCGGTGAATGAACCGAATGCGGGAAGAATGCCTTGATTTTTTCCAAAATAAAAACAGGGCAACGTGAGCGACTGCCTGCCTGAGCCCCTCAACTGTGCGCCCGGATGTATATGCCCGGATAGATTATAAAAACCTTCTGGTATGTTTGCCATCGGCTCGTGCGTAAAAATAAAATTTCCTTCTCTTAATTCGTGCTGATACACCCTCATGGAATGCCGCGCATATTGCAATTCGCTCAGGATGTCGTGGTTGCCCAGCACCAACTCAAACGAACAAGTTGAGAAGTGCTTTCGTATTTGGCCAACCACTTCCCACTCTTGGTTGTAATGGCTATGGAAAAGATCGCCCAAAAAAATCACCCGCTCTGCCTTGGTTTGGTTTATCAAGTTAATGAGCAACTCCGTGTTTTTGTCGTTGGCCTTGGCGGGAACAGGAATGCCCAACTTGCGAAAGTGGTTTATCTTTCCAAAATGCAAATCGGCCAGCAAAAGTATTTTTCTCGCCTTGAACCACATGGCTTTCTGGGGCAACAATTCAATTTTATTGTGAGCGAGTTCAATCAGCATGCGGGGACAATATAGAAGGGAGAAGTTAGAATTCAGAATATGGAAGCGTGTGGAAAACGTAAGCCTAGGGTGGGAAGTGAATATATTTTTTAAACGGTAAGATTACGTACAAATAAAAAATGCTAACATTGCCTATAATCCTACCTAATACTTTCAATTAAATCCCATGTTCGACTTAGACCTCTCTTACTCCATACTTCTGGTTTTATGTCTTCTGGCTGCCTGTGGCTTTGAATTTGTAAACGGATTTCATGATACAGCCAACGCGGTGGCCACCGTTATTTACACGAACACGCTTAAACCGTGGGTAGCAGTAATCTGGTCGGGCTGCTGGAATTTTTTTGGTGTCTTTGCCGGGGGCATTGCCGTGGCGATGGGAATAGTAAACCTGTTGCCGGTGGAGTCGCTGATAGACCAAAACGTGGCACACAGTATTTCGATGATCATGGCCCTATTGCTGACGGCCATTTTTTGGAACCTGCTCACCTGGTATCTCGGCATCCCTTGCTCCAGTTCGCATACACTCATCGGCTCTATCCTGGGTGTGGGCCTGGCTTTCACGTTTTTACCCGAAGCTACCAGCGAAGCCGTGAATTGGGGGAAGGCAAGAGACATCGGATTGTCGCTATTGATCTCTCCCCTGTTTGGGTTTTCTGTTACCATTGTTTTGATGTATCTGATCCGCAGCGCTACGAAGAAGACGGAGACGGGCGACACACTTTTCAAAGAGCCAAAAAAAAATCAGCCGCCACCATTTTGGATGAGGACAATCCTGCTTATCACGTGTACGCTTGTAAGTTTTTTTCATGGTTCCAACGATGGACAAAAAGGCGTGGGGCTGGTGATGTTGATTTTAATTGGGATTGTGCCCGCCTATTTTGCCTTAGACGCAAATTTTGAACCCTCAAAAATTCCGGGCTCGCTTGCCAAAATAGAAAATGTTATTTCTGCCATCGACTCTTCCACGCTTTCATTGCCCGACCGCCTGAAGCTGACGGAAACAAAATCAATGACGCACCATCTCCAACAAACATTTTCATTGATCACCTCCATAAAAGATATCCCAAAGGAGGAAAAATTTGATGTGCGAAAAAGGGTGGTGGTTATTGACCGCAACATCATTGGCCTAATGAAAAAAGAAGAAGTGAGGCTTAGCGAGGTGGACAAAAAGATTTTGAAAGACGAACTGAAAACCGTCCGCAAAGTAACCGACTATTCGCCCACCTGGGTGCTGCTTATGATTTCGCTTTCACTGGGGGGCGGCACCATGATAGGATGGAAAAGGATTGTAAAAACTGTGGGCGAAAAAATTGGCAAGGAACATCTTACCTATGCGCAGGGTGCAAGCGCAGAAATTGTGGCGTCCATCACCATTGGGCTTTCTACCGCGTACGGTTGGCCAGTAAGCACCACACATGTGCTCTCCTCGGGCATTGCCGGCAGCATGGTGGCCAGCAAAGGTGTTAAAAATTTGCAGCCAGACACCATACGCAATATTTTGATCGCCTGGTTCCTTACATTGCCCGTGGTAATGGTAATGGCCGGAACTTTATTTATCCTGTTCAGGGCGATATTTTGAAATGGCCATTTCATTGTGAATGTTGGTGAGGAACACTGATGAAGACCAACATAGCTAAGAAGGTGTTTTGGTTAGCTGTTTTAATTGCCACGACATTAGGTCGTGGATTTTTGTTATAAAGCAATTTGTGGCTTTAGCCAAATGCAAACTATTGAATGGCATTCCCGCAAACTTTCATTCGGCTAAAGCCGATCTATTCAAACTTCTCATAAACCACGACCTGAAGCCTGCCTGTCCGGTAGGCAGGGTCGTGGCAATTAAGACACTGCCTTTGCCAGTTACCTCTCCTTATATTCTTAAAAAAAAATTTCCCTTCTCCTGCATATCGATGTATAGAACCATCTTATTTCTTCCTCATGAAAATTTTAGTGATCATGCCGGCTTGGGTCAACCCTGAGCAGGTGGATTCAATTTGATATCCATCGGCCGTAAGTT
The DNA here is from genome assembly GCA_031422215.1 of Cytophagales bacterium. Classification (GTDB taxonomy): domain Bacteria; phylum Bacteroidota; class Bacteroidia; order Cytophagales; family Cyclobacteriaceae; genus ELB16-189. The sequence goes on from JANOQB010000385.1 coordinate 6,883, forward strand.
TATTGATGGCAGCCAGGGTAATATCACCGGCTTCATCATGGTGTTCAACATCCATTCCCGGAAAGGGGATAACTTCCCTTTTGTTATTTCCATAATGAATATGAACTCCCCTGTCGGGATAACTCGGGATTTCATAAATCTCAACTAAAATGTAAGGCTGGATGGGCGCAAGCGGGGCAGCCTTAAAAGCCATTAACGAAAGAATGGTGCCAACAGCAATGGCTGCGAACGACCAAAGGGTAATTTTTTTCATACTGTTTAGGTTTTGTTGCCTGTTAAATTAAGAAATGATTTTGCACTTGCACTCACTAATTGTAAAAAATAGTTGAGCCAATTTTGTGTCATTCAAAATAGGTTTCACCAATTCGGCTATCAAGCCACATGCTCTTCCTAAAGGCAATCTACCAAGAGTGACCAGATCGAACACATTCAACAACTCTTGTTATCATATTTAAACCCTTTGAGAGGAATGGTTGCTCTAAACACTTTTTTTACGTCCGCGCCAAGCAGCTACTTTGGTAGGTTCAACGTGGATATGTGCCAACCATCGTCTATTCCAGAAAGCGATAAACGAAATGAAGTAGGATGTCGTTCTTTTGCCAACTGAAATAAACTGAACGGTAACCACTAAACTTTAAGAAATGACAAATGAAAAATCAACATCATCCATCCTGGTCAAATTGTTCGCCCTGGTTTCTATTTGCACTCTATTCCAATGTTTGCAAGAAGATCAATTTCTGACTCCTTCAACCAGTTTAACGGGCACCAGCGAAATTGCCGGTGTCACTACAACCTCTGCGGCAACACTTGCCAGTTGTGGTTGTACTTTTACGGTTCCTTCCAATTCTTATCTTGTTGATGGTGCCGCATTGGCACTAAAGCCCGGCAGCGTTATTTGCCTATCGGCAGGAAACGTATATAAGAATATACTTTTCAGAAACATCAAAGGAACTGCGCTGGCACCCATTACCATCAAAAATTGTGGAGGATCGGTAAATGTAGGCGGAACGGTAAATGCAGACGGAACGGTAAATGTAACGGGCACGGGCAGAACCTATACGATTAAAGCCGAGAATAGCCAATTCTTCAGAATAACAGGCGGAACCGGCACTACCAATGGCATAAGGATAATTGGCGGACATCAAGGCATAGCGCTCGAATTGTTCACTTCAAATTTTGAAGTGGATCATGTTGAAATATCCCATACTGGTTTTGCAGGCATTATGGCCAAGACAAATCCTACGTGTGATGATGCAACCATCCGTGGCAACTTCGTTATGCGCAATGTGCTGATACACGATAATTACATTCACGATACAGGCGGTGAGGGATTATATATTGGCAGTTCGTTTTATGCCAATGGTCAAACCACTCCGTGTGGAGTGCGCATGCCCCACATCATTGAAGGTGTGAAGATTTATAACAACTTCATAAAAAATTCCGGCTGGGAATCTATTCAGGTAGGCTCGGCCCCCAAAGGTGCTGAAGTATATAACAACCGGATTGAAAATTATGGTGTGCTGAATGTGACCTACCAGAACAACGGTGTTCAATTTGGAGAGGGCGCTCCTGGAAAATTCTATGGTAACCTGATCAAAGGTGGAAAAGGCAAGGGCCTTATCCTTATTGGCAATGCTGAAAATTTTGTTCATGACAATGTTATTATCAATGCTGGTACCGATGGGATTTTCTGTGATGAAAGAACCGCGGTTGGGCCAGGCTTTAAATTTGTCAACAACACAATCATCAATCCGGGCACCAACGGTATTACCATCTACGCTGAAACCGTTCCTATGAATCATGTTGTGAACAACATTATCGTGAACCCAGGAAATTATTCAAAGCTCGTATATCCGCGCACTGCTAATGAGGCCTATATTTACCTGCTTTCTAAAACGACCAAGCTAACCAACACGAACAATATCTTCACACGCGATATCAATACGGTTAAGTTTGTTAGCCCCTCAGCGTTCAATTATGATCTCACCAGCACTTCACCGGCTGTTGAAAAAGGGGCAAACATAGCAGCGTACAATGTGCTGGTTGATTTTATCATGCAGCCCAGACTAAAAGGGGCCGCTTACGATATTGGCGCTCATGAATTTTAAGAGCTTCCATTAAAAAGTTCTTGTCGATAAAGAGAGGCTGGGTATTTTTTACCCGGCCTTTTTTTTCTATGATGGTTTCACCTTAGTTGGTGTTCTTCATCAATTCGTTAACTTAAATTGGAAATGCCCCTGCGGGGCGGTCTGTTTGTAGAAAATATTTCTTTGTATTCGGTCTTTGGGGCTGACTAAAAAGTCTGATTTGGATTTTGTGTTCGAAAGTAGTGACCAGCAGTTTCAAA
>JANOQB010000386.1:0-4833 GCA_031422215.1 Cytophagales bacterium
GTCGTGACTTAATTGATTCCTTAAATACCTTTACATTGTCCTTCTCATATCGCTCATAAAACCTAGTGCTATTCCTTACTGGTTTATACTTTTCTTGCGCTGAGGGAACCCTGTCCATTAAAATGAGTATTTCATCATAAAAAGGATTGCCATAAAAAAAATATGTATCGTCTGGTTTCAGCTTTGGGACTTTTCTGGTTCTCATTTATATTTTGATTATAACCCTGCTGTAGTACAAATCATGTAATCCTATGCATGATTTATATGATTGCCTACTGCTCCCTGCCTACTTCCTACTTTTTAAAACTCACCCCTCCTCCTCCAACATCCCCACCAATCCCTCAGCCTTCACACGTTCAATATCACTTTGCGATTTCAGCAAACTTCCCATCGTTTTGGAAATCCCTTCTTCATCCAATTCTTTTTTTCCCAACGCCTGCAAGCTCCTCGCCCAATCCAATGTTTCCGAAATACCGGGTGACTTATCTAATTTTTTGTCACGCAGAATTTGCACAGCCTTCACCAATTGCTCTGATAGTTTTTCTTCAATGGTTGGAAGCTTCTTCCGTACAATCTTCAATTCTTTTGCAGGGTCGGGATAGTTCATCCAATGGTAGAGGCATCGCCTGCGCAGGGCATCGCTCAATTCTCTTGTGCGGTTGGATGTTAGAATTACAAGTGGAGGAAATTTTGCTTTGATGGTGCCGAGTTCGGGGATGCTGATTTGGTTGGCCGACAACAACTCCAACAAGAACGCTTCGAACTCTTCATCGGCCCGGTCAATTTCATCAATCAACAACACGGGAGCTTTGTCTTGCGCAGTAATGGCTTTGAGCAATGGCCTTTCCAAAATAAAATCGCGACCGAAAATTAATTTCTCTTTTTCCTTTTCGGTGCGGCTGTCGTTCTCCCAAATTTTTATCGAGAGTAATTGCTTCTGATAGTTCCATTCGTAGATGGAAGAATGCACATCCAACCCCTCGTAGCATTGCAGGCGGATAAGTTCGGTGCCTAAATGTGCCGCAAGCATATTGGCGAGTTCGGTTTTGCCCACGCCCGGATTGCCTTCGAGCAACAACGGCTTTTGAAGATTGGTCATCAAAAATAAAATAGTGGCCAACTCTTCGTCAACCACATATCCCAATTTATCGAACGACTCTACGAATTTTGAAATTTCTTTTGTCATGGATTGAAATATCGAATACCAATTACCGCCTACTGCCTACTGCCTACTTTTCTTCTTTACTTCCTCCAAAAATCCCACCAAGCGTACTTTTCAAAACAGTGCCCATCATCGAAGTCGCGCTCATCTCGTTGGTGACTTGTCCGCCTGCGAGTTTGGCTTTGAAATTATCAACGAATTGATTGAGCAAACTTTCGGATACATCTTTTATCAATCGCGAGCCAAACTGTGCGAGCATTCCTGAAATGGAAATCTCCATGGTAAACTTTACGGAAGTGCCGCCATCTTTTTCTATGAGCGAGCCATTCATCAACATGTCAGCACTGCCTTTGCCTTTGGAGTCGAGGCCCTTGCCCACCAACGCCATCTTGCGCGTAGCAGCATCCATCTCAGTGATTTGTATTTCGCCATTGTAGCTTGCCTTCACGGGTCCAAAGGAGGAAGTCACTTGGCCTTTGTAATTTTTGTCGTCAATTTTTTCGGTGAGCGTTGCGCCCGGCACACACTCTACAATTTTGGTTGGGTCGCTCAGGTATTCCCACACTTTGGCGATTGGTTCTTGCACGTCAAATTCTTTTTCTATTGTTGTTTTCATAAGATGGAGTTGTTAATGATGATGTACAGTAGTAATTAATTTTCAAGGTAGCCATTTGCATAATGCTGACAAGAGATTTTATTTAGTGATGCTGTTTTATTTGAACTTCGGCAGATTATCCTTGTGGATAATGCTTGATGGATTTGATGCTATGTTTTTTTTGATCGGGCGCAATTGCTGCCGTGTCAGGTATTATCACCTGACACTTCTGTGAAACTACAAGCATACAGTAAACCATTGGTGGATGTATCTCCCAAAAAATGACGCGATACCGAAGGTACTGCACAACTTTACTGGACATGGAGAAGGAATTGGGTCATGTGTTGGTGCAGCATGGCATCTATTCAATCCTTCAATCCAACTTGCCTACTTCCCCAAATCATGAATAGTATTCTGAACCTTCCCTTCCAATGCATTCCCCTTAGAGTCCACCAGGCGATAGGCTATGGTCATGACATCAACAGGCTTTATTCCGGGTATCATCAACTTCACTCTTTTGTTATCGAGGCTCAGTTTTACTTCTGATATCAAAAGTGTTTTGGTATTGTACCGATCCGAACCATATTTTCTACTCCTCACCAAATCCCATGTCTGCACTTCATAACTCGCAATGTTTTTAGCTTTTGTTTCGTCCAACGCATTGGCAAAAGTCAACGTCATTCCATCTTGCTCTGCGGCCAATTGAACAGGAAGCGAGAAGGGTTTACCTGTATAGCGGAGCCTATAAAAATCCCCGCCCCGCATGGTTTGCGATGTGCCCCAAGCCGACATGCCGCAAGCATATAGATGACCATCGGCAGCGTTGAACCTGCCTCGCATAATGCCGCTGCGAAATTTTACACCGGGCAGATCGATCACACCCGCTTGCTTCTGTCCGTTTACTTCTTCGATCAGCACCAACTGGATCTTTCCAAACCCATAAGAGAAACTGAGGAGCTTACCATCCAGCGGCCCCCATTTTTTGCTGTCCACCCATAACAGTTCGGATGGCGATCGATCGAACTCCATATCAATCCAAACCATGGGCGGTTGCATGGCTGCATCCGTTGAGTCTTTGGGCGGGTTGTATCCCCACATGTTTCCAAAGAATTTTCCTTTGCCCTCGATCCAGTTTACGCGGTTCATGGGGTTCCAATAGCCTTGCTGATCGGTGACAATAAAACTCCCATCGGGGTTGATGCAAACTCCGTTGGCTGCCCTAAACCCGGTGGCCATGATGTCGGTGGTCGATCCGTCTTTGGTTACTTTCAACAAGGTGCCGTGTTGCGGTATGAGTGCTTCGCGCGCGTGCCGACCGCTTTTGGCGTAATACAAATTCCCAGCTTTATCCGCTTGCAAGCCCATAGCAAATTCATGGAAGTGATCCGTTACCTGATGATCATGATTGAAACTTTCGTAAAAGTCTGTTTCCTCATCGCCATTCAAATCGCGGAGCAATACCAGTTGGTCGCGGCAGGTAACATAAATCTTTTCGTTCAATACTTTTATCCCCAACGGTTGGAAAAGCCCAGAGGCAATCCGCTTCCAGATCAGATTACCTGTATCATCTAGTAAACCAGTAACCTTCCATACATCGCCATCGGTGGTACACAGCACTGCCACATTCGGATCTTTCATAAAATCAATTCCGCTCAATTTCATTCTTGACTTCCACGGATTTTCATAAGGCACCGTCAATTGATCAATCGCAAACAAGCCATCTTCCTTACCTTTTATCAATGTGGTGGTAATAGTTTGTGGATAGTGAGCCCCACTGCCTTTAGTATATTGGTCAAGTAATTCAGGCTCGGGCGAATGCTTGGCGAAATCATAAATACTCTTACCTCCCGAAAGCGCAATAAAGAGTTTGATAGTTGTTCTGATGCCACTTGAAACATTCAAGACAACGTAACCATCTTCCTCTTTTAACGATGCACCTTTTCCTTTCAATGCCACATTCGTTCCGGCAATGGCAACCCTCATTTTAAGTGATTGTGGCGATGGATCAATATTCAATGTTCGGGTGAAGACAGTTTGCCCTTCACTTATTTCAACTCCAAATTTTTCGAGAATACCAGCACTGCCAATGGAGTAGTAGAGGACTATATTGTTTCCATGATGGTACAACCCTTTGTAGTTGGCCCAGGGTTTTGGCAACGGGCCAAACTTCCGTCCATCGCGTGCGGTAAATCTTGGGTCGTCAAATGTTCCCGTCAATGGATTGGCCCAACCCGGCCCAACCGGAGTTTCAAAATGCAATTGACCAATGGTTCTTGGATATGTTTCGTGCTGATCATTGAGCAAGATGCCTTCCCAATCAATAAAGCCTTCCCCAGTCCATCCCCCTGCCACGCGCATGAGATCATGATCAAAAATAATCCAGGCATTTCCTTTTGATACACCACCCACACCTTCATCCAATCGGACCGCTATTCCTTTGTATGCAAAATTATTTTTTCGATAGTCTTCATCTTTAAAGGGTGCGGGCCTGGGTGAGTGGTATCGCTCTATCCCTGTTTTGGCATCGGCCAGTTCATACGTATTGATAAAAAAATTTCCATAGTCCATATCCGACCAAGGATGATAGGGCTTTGCCTCTGGGCCTTCGGACTTTCCTTTTGCGAGTTGGGATAGATAGCCGGGCGTTACTTTAAAATATTGTTGTTGATTGCTCCGCTTGATAAAATTTTCGCGGATGTATAAAATCACATCATACTTTTCTTTGGGCGTGAGCACCATTTGAGGTGGCATGGAACCAAACCCTTTGGTAATGGTTTGATACAGGGAAAAAGGATCGCTGCCCGCTTTGAAAGGTTGCGACCAAAATTTGTGCGACATCGGTATGGAACCTTCAAAATCTTTGTTGCCATGGCAGGTAATGCAATTGGAATTATAAATCAATTCCCCGCGCTCATAATGCTCCATGTTATACCCATCTATCAACCCCGCATGATCAATATCGGCTTCGAACTCAGGCACATCGCTATCGGGCAATACATATTGAACTTTGGGTGGTTGATAAGGTTCGATAGGTTCCAATGGCCTATTGGCAACCATGGCGAATTGCTTGTTATCT
>JANOQB010000387.1:0-2803 GCA_031422215.1 Cytophagales bacterium
CCATAATCAGCCGACTTGTAGGTCATGTTGCTGTAATCGTTAAACTTATAGCGCGATGCCGAAATGTAAACCGTGGCCTTATCGTGTGGCGATACTTCGATGGAGTGGATCATGCCTTCAATTAATCCTGCAGGCGTTACGTTGCTCCAGTTTTTTCCTCCGTCTTTGGTAAGGTGCACCAGCCCACAATCACTGCCGGTATAGATCACACCTTTTTCCAACGTTGATTCAACCACATAATAAATGGTGTTGTAATTTTCTCCGCCTGCCCCTTCATTGGTAATCGGCCCACCGCTTGTGTCTTGCTTGGTGCTGTCGTTGCGCGTAAGGTCGGGGCTTATCACTTCCCAGCTCATGCCACCGTTGGTTGTTTTGAAAAGTACATTGCCTGCATGGTACATGGTTTTTGCATCGTGTGGCGAGTTGATCAAAGGGGCATTCCAATTGAAGCGGTACTTCATGTCCTTCGGTTTGAACCCCAAGTTGGTGGCCGGATATTCCTGAAGGTCTTTGCTCTCGCCCGTGCGCGTGTCCAGCACATCAATGATGCCTTGATAGCAACCACCGTATAATAATTCCGGATTGTTTGGATCGTTGAACGCAACCCAGGCACTCTCGCAACCGGGGCCATTGATCCAATCTTTGTCGGTAATTCCAAAGCCACCGTTGCGGCTGGGTATGGCCACCGATGTGTTGTCCTGCTGGCCACCATACACCCAATATGGAAAACGGTTGTCGGTGATCACGCGATAAAATTGTGAGGTGGCCTGGTTGTTTAAGGGTGACCACGAACGGCCAGCGTTTTGAGAAATCTCTCCACCACCATCATCGGCCAAAGCCAGGTTGGAATTATTTTTTGGATTGATCCACAGGTCATGCGTATCGCCATGGCCCACGCGTATGTTGGCAAATGTTTTTCCACCATCAATGGAGCGCATCATGGGCGCGTTGAGCACATATACTATATCGGCATTGACTGGGTCGGCAAATACTTCCATGTAATACCACGAGCGTGCCGTGATGGTCTGGTCGCTCGACAATAGGTTCCATTTTTTTCCGCCATCATCGGAGCGGTACAAACCTGCTTTCGATTTTTCGGCTTCTACTATTGCATACACGCGGTTTGGGTTTGCACGCGAAACGCTCACGCCAATTTTTCCCATCTCTTTAGGAAGCCCGTCAATAATTTTATTCCAAGTTTCACCACTGTCTGTTGATTTCCATATGGTGCAACCTGCACCACCGCTTTCTACTTTCCACGGATAGCGCCTGTGCTGCCAGGTGGCCGCATACAAAATGCGCGGGTTGGTCATGTCCATGCTCAGAGAAGACACACCCGTGTTATCATCCACAAACAAAGTTTTTTTCCACGTTGCCCCGCCATCCATAGATTTATAAACACCACGGTCGGCACTGGGGCCATGCAAAGCACCTTGTGCTGCTACATATACAATATCTGAGTTATTGGGATGCACTGCGATGTCGGCAATGTGGCGGGTTTTTTCGAGGCCAATATTTTTCCAGGTCTTGCCCGCATCGGTGGATTTATAAATTCCATCGCCATAAGAAGTCATCACACCGCGCACGGCATGCTCACCACTGCCAACATAAATCACATTGGGGTCGGATTCGCACAGGGCGATCTCACCGATCGATCCCACTTTAAAAAATCCATCGGAAATATTTTTCCAGGTAATGCCGCCATCATCGGTTTTGCCAATGCCGCCACCGGTGTAGCCTACATAATAGACACTCGCATTAGTAGGGTCTGCGGCAATTGCGTTGGCGCGCCCTCCGCGAAAGGGCCCGATGTTGCGCCACTTCATGCCTTTGTACAGGTCAGCTTTCACCGATGGGGCCGCCACCGTTTCGGTTTTGGATTTTTGTGCCGATGCTGAAAATGAAATCAACACAACGGCCAACAAATAGATGACGAGGTTTTTCATAGGATTAATTTATGGCTACGTAATTATGAAAAAATAGTGAGAAAATCCTTACAATGATATTGGTGGAAAAATGTGTGGGATAGGTGGTGAATAGCTACGCCCGGTTGCGCAGGCCTTTCTTGAGCAAAAGGTAGCCAGTAGCTCCGGATACAAAAGAAAGAAAAAGTATAGCCAGCGAAACCATTTCAACATTGGCACTTGCCGCATCTTTCGCGAAGAAAATAAATGCGGTGAGAGCCCCTGCTATAAGCCCGGCACCTTCAATTAAATAAAACAAAGACTTGTGTTTGGGTTTCTCTTCGCGGTGAAACATCCGCTTTAATTTTCTTCTCTCACTAAACATGTGGGGAGGCTTTGGCCAATGAATTATCCCCACCTAATAAAATGTCTTTGGCAATGGTTTTTAATGAGTTTTTTAAGTCGAGATAGTTGGGTTCGTTAATCCAATTAACAATGGATAGTTTTTCAATCGGATACTTATCCACCATTTTAAAGACTTCAAGTTCGTTGATCCAAGAATCTTTTTGCCCGGCCTCTCGAATAATTTCCACCCAGTTAAACTCAAAACTCCGGCTCATGAAAATAATGTCAGCGATGTCTTTGGGGGCTTCGCGCGAAAGTGCTGTTATTTTGTTTGATAGGATATTTCTCCAATGATCGGTTCGCGGAAAAAGAGGTGTTGAAAGAGGTTGGCCGTATCGATATCCTACATCGTTCACAAATTCCACTTTTAAGTCAAGTTGTTTGAGTTGTATAATCAACTGAACATAGCTTTCGCTTTCAACACGAACATCAACAACGAATGTTTGATTCAATTTTTCAATGGCTGATTGTGTTTCTTTTTGAAAATCAGTTGC
>JANOQB010000388.1:0-1819 GCA_031422215.1 Cytophagales bacterium
CATCCAAAGGAAGGTCGGGCAAAATCAATCCATCAACACCTGCATCGGAGGCATCCCTAAAAAATTTCTCTACTCCGTATTGCATCACCGGATTGAAGTATCCCATCAACACAATCGGCATCTTAACCGTTGACCGTAACTCTCTTACTTGTTTGATGAGCAGTGCAAGGTTCATGCCGTGGTCCAACGCAATTTTATTGCTATCCTGAATGGTAGGCCCATCCGCTATCGGATCCGAAAATGGAATCCCTATCTCAATCATGTCCACACCCGATGATTGCAAATATTCGGCAATCGCTTTAGTGTCATGCAGCATAGGAAATCCTGCTGTATAAAATATGGAGAGTATATTTTTTTTCTTTCTTTCAAAAAGTTCGGTGATCCTGTTTTTCATGTCAATGGGTATAACCTATATAATTTTTTTCTCCGGCAGTAATGGCAATGTCAAGAATGTTTTGTGATGGCGGCAGCGGGCACGTGGCAAACGGTGTAAATGCACAGGGCGGATTGAATGCCTTGTTGAAGTCGAGAATGGTTTTTCCATCGGCCCCAGGCATCTTCACATACATGTATCTGCCGGAAGGATACGTTTCATTTTCATTGGTTGGGTCGCCAAAGAGCAAGAACAATTCGTCACCCTCAATTAAAGCATCCAACCGAAATTTTTTGCCATCCAATTGAAACACTAAGGTGCCGGGCGAATCTTGGACGGTGGTTTGGCCAAGCACATTCACAATATCAATTTTCTTCGCTGCGGATGAATCAAGTGTTGCCTCCACGCGAAATTTGGGATCAACCACATAGTGTTCTATGCCGGGAAATTCCTGTACAGTTTTATTGGTCAGGTCGCGTAACCTTATACCGAATAAATTATCTCTTTTGATAATAAACCAACGAAGTGAACCATGTGCCAACGTAGGTTGCTTTGTTGAATCAGGATGATAGACAATTTCTGATTTTATTATTTTTTCGTTTGAGAATATTTCCACTGCGGGCAACACGGTCAATGTCACCGTTCCGTTTCTCAATAGCAAGAACCCCGCTTTGGCTGGGATTTTATCTTTTGGAAAAACAAGGTCATTGCTTTCATCACTTCCAAACGAGTTTGCACCTTCTTTGAGCCAATATAATCCGGCCAAGTTTAGCCACCCACTATCGCTTTTCAAATAGTCAACCCGGCTTTGATGCCAACTATTTATTTCTGCCTCGTAAGCGATTAGATCAAAATCCTGTTCAGATTTTTTGGTGCCACAACTAATCAGTAGCACCAAACCAAAAAAGCAAAAACCATTTCTTATAATATTCATGCGATAATAACTTCAAACTCAACTTCAAAAGCAATCCCGATAGCTATCGGGACAAAACCCTACTAAATACTAACTCCTAAATCCTATATTCTAATTTCTTAATTCTGACTTCTGACTTCTAAATTCTAACTTCTAAATTCCTAATACTTCCCCCACCGAATATACGTTTCCAAATCCTTATCGCCACGGCCCGAAAGATTGATCACCACCACATCATCTTTGCTGAATTCAATTTTGCTCAAGGCAGCCACTGCATGTGCTGTTTCAATTGCAGGGATGATGCCTTCCGTTCGGCTCAACTCTATTCCCGCATTCATGGCTTCATCATCAGTCACGCTCATAAATTGGACGCGACCTGTTTCGAACAAGTGAGCATGAAGCGGTCCAATGCCGGGGTAATCCAACCCTGCCGAAATGGAGTAGGGTTCGATCACTTGCCCGTCTTCAGTTTGCATCAACAATGTTTTGCTTCCGTGCAGCACGCCCGCCTTGCCCAACGCGGTGGTGGCAGC
>JANOQB010000389.1:0-8943 GCA_031422215.1 Cytophagales bacterium
CTTTAGAAACCTCACTTACTTTCTATTGGTCTTTTCGCCTGGATATGGCTCTTACTTTTATGAACCGCTGCCGCTTCATCAATGGAATGCGAGCTGTGCAAATTATTGTCTTTGGCCGATAGCACAGAAAGTTTTATATAAAATTTCTTCAAGACTTCCAGTTCTTCACTCGTTAGGTCTTCAATATCAATTAACCGGTTGCTGGCGTTCTTCTGGCTGGCAATTAATTCATTGAGTTTTAATTGCAAGGCCATCGTATCTTTATTTTGCGATTGCTGAATGACGAACACCATTAAAAAGGTAATGATGGTGGTGCAAGTATTGATCACCAATTGCCACGTGGATGAGAATCCAAAAAACGGGCCTGCCACTGCCCATCCTATTATCAATACAAAAGCCAGCACCGATGCCACCGGCCTTCCGCTAGCCCGTGCAACGGCATTTGAAAATTTGTGAAAGAAAAAATGGATCTTGCCGGGAGGCCGCAACTCTATGTAATTCATATTGGGTGTTGTTTATTCCAACTGATAATGACTCCTGTTCATGAATATTCTCTACGGGCACCGCGAAACAATCATTGCCGCCACGCTGAAATTTTCAGCCCTATGGCAAGTAGTTTCCCTGCTGCCTGCAAAGGCTGGGGTAGTACAACAACTATCTCACACCTTGAAGCCAAATTTTCAGCTCATCTGTGCTTGACCAATGTGGGCTGGAGATAACCGTCCATATCATCTCCCCAGAAGATGGCGTATGCACAAAATTATCCCCAGGATCGGAGCTTCAAACCGAAAGGGTTTGAGATATCTATTTCTTAAAGGATGTATCCGTTGCATTGCTTTGCGCGAATCCATCTTATCGGGTCAAGCTGTAATACTCCAAAAACTTATTGTGTTTGCCTTTCAGCGCATCGGATAAAATATTCATGCCCATGACACTGAACGTGATTCCATTGCCACCAAACCCAAGTATAAAATAGCTGTTTGGAAAGTTGGGATGCGGGCCCATATACGGTAGTGCATCTTTGGTAACACCAAAGGTGCCCGCCCATGAAAAATCCGGAATGAGTTTCAAGCCGGGCATCACCTTGGCTACACGTTCTAATAGAAAGGTTTCTTTTTTGTCGATGAGCCTATCTCTGCGCACCGCATTTTTAAAACTTTCATCACCACCCCCAACTAAAATCCGGTTGTCGGCTGTGCTGCGAAAATAGAGGTAAGGATCCTGGGTGTTCCAAAAAATAGTATTTTTTATGGGGGCAGGAATCTTCAGTAACGGTTCGCTCACAAAAGCATACGTGCTGTTTAGATCAACAATATTTTTCTTCAACATGCCTTGTGTTTCATAGCCCGAAGCATAGACGATGTGCTCGCACTGTATGGTATGCCCACCATCCGTGTGTACGGTATTGCTTCCGTGGTTGTGGTCAACCGTATCGGCATTCGTGTGATCAAATACCTTCAAGCCATAGTTTGCTGTGCTATATGCGAGCAGCGAGTGTGCCAATCGATAAGCATCTAAGCTGGCACCTGCCGTGGATAAAATGGCTCCTTGCCCTATCATGCCAAATTGATTTTTTAGGTGAGGGGCAGTAATCCATTCTACTTGCAATTGAAATTTTTTTCGGCACTCAAATTCTTTTCGAAGCCATTCAAGGTCTTTTTCAGAATCGGCCATGTATAGGCTTTTCTTTTTCTTGAAGCCACAATCCGATTTCACGGTGTTGATGATTTTTGCCAGTTTGTCAATGGCCAACACACCCTCTTGGTAACTATCTACTGCAGCATTTTCGCCTACTTTATCGATGAGCGAATATAAAGGTTCATCTATTTCGTACTGCAGCATGGCCGTGGTGGCACTGGTGCTGCCCATAGCAATATCCCGTTTGTCAATTAACACGGTACCATATCCTTCTTTGCTGATTTGATAGGCTATGAGCGCACCCGTTATTCCCCCACCGATGATCAACACCTCGCAAGAAATATTTTTTTGAAGTGATGGATACGAACAAAGGAGTCCGTTTTTTAATAACCAATACGTTTCTTTTGAACGCAGCCTCATATTTTTTTGTCTTAGACTACCGGATGCACCTGGCAACTGCCACATTAAAAATGCGATACCGAATAAAGGCGTAAGTCACCTTTGGGGTGTCAAACGCCTTTACTAAAGCCCTTACTTAAGAATTTTAATGCATGCACCCTTACAGGCCTTCAAGCATACTCCTGATTTCACTCCTTGTTTTGCCTAGCCGAATTTGCATACGACCGTAAAGTTCATCTTCCTTGCCTTCTACAAAGAGAAGATCATCGTCCGTCAGCTCACTGTACTTTTGTTTCAGCTTACCCTTCACCTCGTTCCAGGTACCTTTAATTTGAAGTTTGTTCATGGGTTATTTTTTTTTTGAAAGTTTTTAATCGATGGTTGACGACTGAGCAAGTAACGCTTGACAAAAAACTGTTGACAAAAATGTTGCCAACAACTTTTGTCAAGTGCCAACTCCTCAAAGTAACGTCCATGATTTAACCGTTCTACTTAAATGATGGTTAGATCACGTTTGTTAAATTTTTACTCCATCACTTCCGTGATTGATCATTTCCCTTCCTTTCTTAACTACCTCGTCCACTCCCGAATTGAACTTTCCTTTTAGGGCCACCATAGATTCATCTATAGTTTGCTGCAAGGAGTCTGTGAGGTCGCCTGTACCTTTCATTAATTTTTTACGTGTTTCTGCTCCGCTGGTAGGGGCGAGCAAAATTCCGATAGCCACTCCGATAGCTGCACCAGCTAGCAAGCCCGCAATCATTTTCTTCGAATCCATTGTATTTATTGTTTAAGTTTTTTTTGAATCCCCACACCTTGTGAGAACTGTTGATCGCAGTTAGAAAATAACATGCCATCTTTTTCTGCTTGCATATAGGCATAGTAGTGCTTATCGCCACCAACGTGTTGGGGAATGTTGAACCCGAATGAGGGATTAAACGCCCCACTCGTTTTTCAACAACTTCGTTTAGAGAACATTTAGCAGGTAAATTTCACGGCATACAATTTCTAATGTGCATTGAAAACTAAACGCTACTACTATGTTACGCTATTCAGTCAGTTTTCTTGCCATTGCAATCATCGCAGCCATTTTTGCTTTTGGTGGTGTAACCACCGGAAGTACTTTACTTGCGAAAAATGTGTTTTATATTTTTCTTCTTTTGTTTGTTATGTCGGGCCTGTTGGGAGTCTTGATGTTTAAGAAACATTCAGTTGACCGGAAGAATTTTTAAATTATTCTCGCATGAAATGGTTTTTAAAATTTATTACCGGCAGCGCAAGTTCATGGGCTTTGGCCGATGGGCGCACAGGTGCTGAATTACGAGTGATCAGCAAATCTCCGCGGCCTGGGTTTATCTATACAACTGGCTCATGGAAGTTGGGTCTACCAAAACTTTCCTCCAGTGTTTCAAAATTCTGGATGGATGCCCGAACAGACAGGACACCCATGTGCTGGAAATTTTCGCATGGTAATTGGAATGGTTAACGTTAATGGGGTAGCCGAATCGAGGAAGGAATATAGTTCGAAAGGCAGTAGCAAAGATTCATAAGCTCTTGCTATTTAACTTCCAATACCAGATTAAAGCCTGCCTGTTATCGGGCATATCCTCACCCTCAATGGGGTACAGTGGCTTAGAGAGAAGTTGGTCGGGCGACCAACTTCAACAACAGACAAATCAGATTTTAGGCATTATTTCCCAATCGGGCTTACCTGTGAAACAGTATCCATAAAAACTCTCCTTGTTCTTGTTCTTCAAATAAGTAAATTTGATAAAACGGATTTGGGCCTATGAGTAAACGTTTACTTTTTATTTTCCTTTCTCTTACTTTTTTTACGATAACTGCGCAAGGCCAATTGGTTACGGGTGTGGTCACTTCTGCCGTTGAGCCGGGAGGCTTGCCGGGCGTAAATGTTTTGATAAAAGGAACAGCCAAAGGCACCATCACCGATCTGAACGGAAAATTTTCCTTGGAGGTAGAACAAGGCTCCACGCTGGTCTTCACCTTCATTGGCTACAAACCCACGCAAGTGATTTTTGTTGGACAAAATAACATCAATGTTTTGCTGGAAGAAGAACCAAAGGAGTTGAGCGAGGTGGTGGTGATGGGCTATTCATCGGTGCAAAAACGCGACATCACCGGCTCAGTAGTTTCTCTTAAAGCGGATAAATTCAGAGACATTTCCTTATCGGGAATTGATCAGGCCCTGCAAGGTCAGGTGGCGGGCGTGCAGGTGGTGCAATCATCGGGTACACCAGGTGGGGGCATATCTGTGCGCATACGCGGAAACACTTCCATCAATGCATCCAACCGGCCTTTGTTTATTGTGGATGGCATTCCCGTTGAGACAGGCACACTTTCATTGCGGAGTTTTGGAGGGCAGGATGACAACGCCATGTCGCTGATCAATCCGGGCGATATAGAATCTATTCAGGTGTTGAAAGATGCATCGGCAAAAGCCATGTATGGATCACGCGCTGCCAATGGCGTGGTGTTCATTACCACCAAGCGGGGGAAGAAGGCCACCGCCACAATAAATTTCGATGTGCAGCGCGGAATTGTTGACCCCGTAAAAAAATTAAAATTGCTCGACTCAGAAAGTTTATTGACACTTCAGCGCGAAGCTGTGGAAAACGCTGATCAAAATCCCGATGCGCTGGGCTTGATCA
Source organism: Cytophagales bacterium (assembly GCA_031422215.1). Classification (GTDB taxonomy): domain Bacteria; phylum Bacteroidota; class Bacteroidia; order Cytophagales; family Cyclobacteriaceae; genus ELB16-189. The sequence goes on from JANOQB010000389.1 coordinate 4,707, forward strand.
AAGGTGTGACCGATGCGGTGAATACCGATTGGCTGGACGAAATTTTCCGCACGGGCATCATGCAGCAATATCAACTCACCTTAAAGGGTGGAGACGATAACACTTCGTATTATATGAGCGCCAGTTACCGCGAGGAAGAAGGCGTGCAACTCAACAATAAATTCGAGCGGCTGAGCGGCACTATCAACCTGGATGAAAAGGTGACAAAGAAATTGACCATCGGCTCAAACATGACACTGTCGCGAGCGTTGAACAAACGCGTGAAGGGCGACAACTTTCTGGATGGCGTATATTCAGGCGCACTGAAAAGTTTGCCTTACAATGTTCCGTTTACAGAAACGGGCACGTTAGTAGGGCCCGGCTCACCGCTCTATGCAGCCTTTCCAAATTTCAATCCCGTAGCGCAGGCCGTGCTGCCACGCTTTGATGCCATCACCGTAAAACTATTGGGCGGCCTCAACGCCACCTATCAGATCAACGAACAAATGCGCGTGAAAAGCCAGGTGAGTTTGGATTACAACAATGTTACTGAAGATCAGTACGAATCATCTCAAACAGCTATCGGTGGGTATTTGGATGGTGTAGGCGGGCAAGGCTATGGTGTTTTCATTGTAAGTGCTTCCACTAATTTTGTGGCCAATGCTACTTTTAGTTACAACAAAACATTTGCAACCTCGCACAATGTGAGCGGCCTGCTTGGCACCGAAGTGTTCCGTAATTTTTACCGCGATGGCAACGTGGTGGGCCGCCTGTTTCCCAGCGATGACTTCACTTACATCACATCGGCAGGCATTGTGGACAACGGTTCTTCGGGCCGGTTGAACAGCGGGCTCTTCTCTGTTTTTGCCGAGGCAAAATATGATTTCAAAGACAAATACTTGGCCTCGTTGGGTATGCGCACGGATGGTTCTTCGCGCTTTGGGCCCGGCAACCGCTATGGATTTTTTCCATCGGTATCTGCCGCATGGCGCGTAACAGAGGAAGAATTTTTTAATTCGGATATCATCAACGACTTGAAAATAAGGGCCAGTGCTGGCTTCACCGGAAATGAAAGGATTCCCGACTACCAGTTTCTTGGTGTGTGGGCTTCTACTATTTATAATGGAAGTTCGGGCGTGGGGCCAAACCAATTGGGCAACCCAAACTTGAAATGGGAAACCACGCGCGAGATAAATGTTGGCGCAGACATTTCGCTTTTTGAAGGACGCATACAGGCAACTGCCGATGCCTACTACAACAAAACTTTTGACCTATTGTTGCCGCGACCGTATGCTTCCACCACCGGGTTCAACAGTGTATGGGAAAATATTGGCGAACTGGAAAACAAAGGAATTGAATTTGGGTTGGTGACTGTGAACATGGACAAGGCGATAAAGTGGACCACCGACATAAACTTTTCCAGAAATTTGAACAAGGTTATTTTCCTTGCCGATTCAATCCCATCCTACCGCGGCTATCAGGCCGAAGGTGTATCGGCCACCAACATTATTAAAGAGGGGCAACCATTGGGCACGTTCATTGGGTTGAATTTTATTGGAGTTGATCCGGCCACCGGCAACGCCATCTATAACGACACCAATGAAGACGGCCAGATCAACAACAGCGATGAGATCATCATCGGAAACGCCCAGCCGAAATTAATTGGCGGCATCACCAATAAAGTTTCTTACAAGCAATTTGATGTTACCGCGTTCTTTCAGTTTTCCTACGGCAACAAAGTGCTCAACCTCACCAAGGCTTCGTTGGTCAATTCAGGGTTGGACATCACGGGCAATCAAATACCTGAAGGGTTGTTAAGGTGGCAAAAGGAAGGAGACATTACTCATGTTCCGAAATACGAACTGGGAAACACCACTAACAATTATCACAGCAACCGGCTGATTGAGGACGGCTCCTTTTTGAGGTTGAAAAATATTGGTGTTGGGTATAGTCTCCCTGTAAAATGGATCGAGCGCTTTTATTTGAACAACATGCGGGTCTATCTCTCTGCCACCAACCTGTGGACGTACACAAAATATTCCGGGGCCGACCCCGAGGTAAGTACCCTCAGCGGTTCCACCTCGGCACAGGGCATAGATTTTTATACGCTGCCACAGGTAAGAACAATTTCCATAGGACTAAACGCAACATTGAAATGAAACGGGTTGCACTATATATTTTTTGTTCTATCACTTTTCTTTTGGGATCAATCTCCTGCGATGATGTGCTGGAGCCAAAACCAGTGGACATACTTACCGATGATCTGGTGCTGAATGAACCCAACGATGTGGCCAATGTGGAGATTGGGTTGTACAGTGCTTTTCGCGGAATCGTGAGCGGTGCTGTTATTTCTGGTGACTTTACTGCCGACATGCTTTTGCACAATGGCACCTTTTCGCAATACCGCGAGATTGGCACCAAGCGAATCACGGCTGCCAACGCATCGGCCGCAGGGCTATGGGGCAACATTTACAGTGCCGTGTATGTGGCCAATTTTATTTTTGAAAAACTTCCCGGTGTGCAGGGTGTGCCAACGGCTCAACGCGATCAGGTGACGGGCACCGCTCACTATCTCAGAGGCCTCGCTTATTTCTACGGGCTCTATACGTTTGGTGGAATCCCCAATGTGAAAACTACATTCATCAATGATAACCGGAATATACCGCGCGCACCGGAAAATGAAATTTTGGAATTGATACTCGATGATTTTGAAGAAGCACTTGATCTGCTTCCTGCCAAGCCTGTCAATGCCGGCTTTGTTGGCAAAGATGCTGCCCGTGCGGCCTTGGCCCGATTTTATTTGTATATCGAAGAATGGTCCAGGGCCGAAAGCGCGACATCGAATATCATCAACTCAGGTAACTATACCCTGGAACCCGATTTTGAAACCGTAGTGCTGGATGATTTTACAGATGAAGCAATTTTTGAAATAGGCTACAACATTACCGATGATCCGGGAACGCTCAACAACTTGTTCAAAAGCAGAAGGGAGATCATACCTTCCAACCAAGTCACAGTAGCACTTAATTCCGATCCATCGGGCGATCGGTTTTCATCAATTGAATTTAATGTGAACAATCTAAAAGGTGTTGACAACGGTTGGACTGTTTCGAAATATGGAACAGCCGATCAGGACAACAACAACGTAGTGGTTTTCCGGTTGGCCGAAATGTATTTGATCAGAGCGGAAGCACGGGCAAAGCAAGGCAAAGTATCGGGAGGTGGCGGTGCCATTGCCGATGTAAATGTGTTGAGGACCCGTGCCAAGGCACCCCTCGTTGTAACTGTATCGCAGGCGCAGGTGCTGTTGGTGATTGAAGAGGAGAGAAGAATGGAGTTGGCGTTTGAAGGGCACCGGTGGTATGATTTGGTGCGGACAGGAAGAGCGGCCACGATCATGAATGCGTTTTCGCCCAATTGGAAATCCACCTACGAACTGTGGCCGATACCGCAAACGGAAATACAAAATAACCCAGCGCTGGTGGGGCAACAAAATCCAGGATACTGATGAAGACCATCATTGCCATATCGCTTTTATCTCTCGTTGTTTTGATTTCATGCGAAACGGAGCCTATATTATTCAAGGGTCCGTATCACGTGCGCTTCACCGAATCATTGCTCACCGAAAAGGAGAGCTACTCGCCCATCATTCCATTGAGTGTACATTTGGTTTCGCCCGCTTTGGAAGAAGACGTTACCATCAATTATGAAATAAGCGGCACGGCAAGGGAAAACATTGACTACAAAATCTTGGACACGCGCGGATCGGTAGTGATAAAAAAAGGAAAATATTTCGGATTTATAAACGTGAAACTCATCAACAACGCCAACAACATCCTTCGGTCGCAAGACCTCGTCATCACGCTCGCCTCTACTACCAATGGCAGTGTTAGGATAGGCCAAAGCGATGGAGGCATCGGTAAAAAATACACAATCACCATCAATGACGATTGCATATTAGGCGGAAGCTACCTCGGCAGGCGCGGCAATGTTTCGCAGCCGGTAACCATCACCAGCACCGACTGCGAAAAATATAATCTTTCCAACTGGAACATCAATTTGTTTTCGAACCCGGTGCCCATGGATCTTACCTTTACCGACAATGGCGACAACACGTTGACGATTCCAGAACAAGAAGAGCAAACCATCCAAGAAGACTTTGCCACCATTCGCGGCACCGGAGTGGTTGATCCGGTTACAGGTGCCATTATCATGTCCATCACCTTGGTGGATTTTGAAGGTAGTCCAACGATCACAG
>JANOQB010000390.1:0-1763 GCA_031422215.1 Cytophagales bacterium
GGGCAATCGCATCTCGGCTGTGCGAAGAAGTTTAGAGACGGGTGAAGGAAAACCAACAGCGGGAACCTATAAAGTTTTTGATGAGCTATCGAAAGAATTGGATGGACATCTCACAAAATTAAATGCAATCCTTACGGGAGAATTGCCTCCGTTGAATCAAAAATTGAATGTGAATAAATGATTGCAGTTGTAGGCGTTCTCTTCGATGAGTTTTCTTCTTTTCTTCGCGGAGCAGCGAAAGCACCGCCTTTGATCCGAAAAGCATTTCATTCGGACTCTTCTAATTATTTTACAGAGAGCGGTGTTGATCTTAAAAATCATAGTGGCTGGAATGATGCAGGCGATCTACAGTTGCCTACCGGGAAGGAAGCTATCATCGCCATTGAAGCCGGGGTTGGCAAATTGTTACTGGGCAATGAAAAAATTTTCTCGTTGGGTGGTGATCATTCCATCAGCTATCCGATCATAAAAGCAGTTTCTAAAAAATATGGTAAACTCAACATCCTTCATGTGGATGCACATCCCGATCTCTATGACAATTTTGAAGGGAATAAATTTTCTCATGCTTGTCCGTTTGCACGGATTATGGAAGATGGCCTTGCTTCGCGATTGGTGCAAGTTGGCATACGAACAATGAATACGCATCAGCGAGAGCAAGCCGATCGTTTTGGTGTGGAAGTAGTTGAGATGAAAAATTGGCAAGATTTCTATGGAATAAAATTTGATGGCCCCATTTATTTGTCATTGGATATGGATGCGATTGATCCTGCCTTTGCACCGGGCGTGTCGCATCATGAGCCAGGCGGGTTCACTTCGCGCGAAATAATTTCAATAATTCAAAACATAAAGGGAAATGTGATTGGTGCCGACTTGGTAGAGTTCAATCCTGCCCGCGACCCATCAGGCATCACGGCTATGTTGGCTGGAAAGCTTTTCAAAGAAATATTAGATTTGCTTCTTCGTCCTAAAACGGAATTCGATTAACTACTCCATGCAAAATAACAACCTACATGTCACTCAACCCTTCAAGGGTTCTGAACCCTTGAAGGGTTTTTCAGTACTATTTTTTCTTCTGTTAGCCAATACTGCTATCGCGCAATACGATTTCATTCTAAAAAACGGAACGGTCTATGACGGGCTCGGTGGTGCGCCTTACAAAGCCGATGTGGCAATCCGTGCGGATACTATTGCAGCGATAGGAGATTTGTCATCTGCGAAAGCAAAACAAATTATTGACGTAACGGGCAAGGCTGTGTCGCCAGGGTTTATCAATATGCTAAGCTGGGCCGATGGTTCTTTGTTGAAAGATGGCCGCTCGATGAGTGACATCCAACAAGGTGTTACCCTCGAAGTATTTGGTGAGGGCTGGAGCCCTGGGCCCCGACAAAAGAAAAACAAGCAGGACACTTTATGGACCACGCTCGGTGGATATTTTAACACATTGGAGCGGAAAGGAGTGAGCACCAATTTTGCTTCGTTTGTGGGTGCCACGTCTGTGCGCAACTTGGTGCTGGGATATGAAAACAGAAAGCCCACTAATGTGGAATTGGACAAAATGAAGAAGTTGGTGGAAGAGGCGATGAAGCAAGGGGCAATGGGCCTTGGCTCGTCATTGATTTATGCACCTGCCGATTATGCTTCCACCCATGAGCTTATTGAATTGAGCAAGGTAGTTTCGAAATATGGTGGCATGTACATTACGCACATGCGCAGCGAGAGCGATAAAATTTTTCCGGCACTAAACGAAGTTTTTAAAATAGCTG
>JANOQB010000391.1:0-2858 GCA_031422215.1 Cytophagales bacterium
GCCAAATTGATACAGCCTGGATCGATGAAATAAAAAAAGATTTTTTGAAATGGGTGAAAGAGAACCCTGGCCTGGTTCCACTTACGATGGAAGAACTTGAAAAGTTTATGAAGGAAAGAACGTGGTAGGAAGAAAGAAGTAGGCGGTAGGCAGTCAACAAGTAGGGAGTACTGAAAAAGAGCAAAGAAGAGAAATAGAGAAATGTTATGAAAGGCAAATCATTTTGCTCCACATGTAATAAACTTTATGGTGACATTTAATTCAAACCCTTAACCTTTACTTCTTATGAAAACATTTTTCACTATCGCGCTCTTTCTTTCTATTGGCCTTGCGGTGCACTCCCAAACCATAGACCTCCTCATCAAAAACGGCCACGTAATCGATCCTAAAAATAATATCGATGTCATCATGGATGTGGCCATCACCGACCACAAAATTTCGGAAGTGGCGGCAAAAATTACCAAGGCCGCAAAAAAAACCATTGACGCCACTGGCCTTTATGTGGTGCCGGGACTGATTGACATACACGGCCACCATTATTTTGGCACTGAGCAAGACAAATATTTGAGCGATAGTTACGCTGCCCTTCCCCCCGATGGTTTTACTTTCCGCGCAGGCGTAACCACGGTGGTGGATGCAGGCGGTGCGGGCTGGAGAAATTTTTCCGATTTTAAAAACCAAGCCTTCGCCAATTCCAAAACTCGCATGTTCGCCTTTCTCAATATTGTGGGCGCTGGCATGAGTGGAGGGGCTTATGAACAAAATGTTTCGGACATGGACGCGAAACTCACCGCGATGGTGGCCAAACAATATCCCGACTTGATTGTGGGGATAAAGCTCGCGCACTACATGAGTTCGGAGTGGACGCCAACCGACCGTGCCGTAGAAGCCGGAAAGTTGGCCGGCATACCCGTGATGGTTGATTTTGGTGCTGCCGATCCGGTTCTCTCATGGGAAACGCTGTTGCTCGAAAAACTTCGTCCGGGCGATATCATTACCCATTGTTATGGGCAGACCAAAGGCCGCATGCATGTGGTGGAAAACGGAAAAGTGCAGTCGTATGCAACGGCTGCCCAAAAGCGGGGGATCATTTTCGATGTGGGCCATGGTGGCGGCAGCTTTATGTTTGAACAAGCGGTGCCTGCGATTAAGCAAGGGTTCAAACCCAATTCCATCAGCACCGATTTGCACACCGGCAGCATGAACGGTGGCATGAAGGACATGAGCAACGTGATGTCGAAACTCATGAACATTGGCCTTACGCTGAACGAAGTGATCGCCATGTCCACCTGGACGCCCGCACAGGTGATCAACAAAAAGGAGTTCGGACATTTAACCGTTGGTGCGGTGGGCGATGTGGCCTTGTTCAGTGTTGATAAGGGAGTGTTTGGTTTCGTTGATGTAGGCGGCAACAAAGTGATGGGCGATAAAAAATTAACATGCCAAATGACTTTATTGAATGGCGATGTGGTGTGGGATTTGAATGGCCTGGCGGCAACTCTTTATAAATAAACATTTCGTTCATGGATAATTCCGTGGTAAGATTGATATTCCTGATCGCAGTTTGTGTTGCGTTAACTGATTGTGGAAACAGAATTGAACTTCCAAAAGGTGATGTGGACAATGGTGGTCTTGTTGTACCCAATGGTTTTGAAGTAGTGGTGGTGGCCGATAGCACAGGCAGTGCGCGCCACATGGCTGTGGCCAACAATGGCGACATCTATGTAAAACTTCGAGGGGGAAAGCCTGCTGGCATAGTTGCACTGCGCGATGTGGATCAAGATGGGAAAGCCGACTCCATAAAATATTTTGGAAATTATGAGGACAAAGGAAATTATGGAACGGCCATGCGCATCCATCATGGCTACCTTTATTTTAGCACTGCGGGTGAAGTGAACCGGATTAAAATTGTTCCGGGGCAGTTGGTTCAGAATGGAGCCGTTGAAACAATTGTTGTTGATGATTATAGAAATGACAAACATGGCTACGAACACATTGCCAAGCCAATCGCGTTGGATGAAGCCGGAAATCTTTACGTGCCTTTTGGTGCACCGGGCGATGTGTGCCAAAAATTAAACCGTGTGCCGGGCGAGCCGGGCGAAGACCCTTGCTCTCAGTTGGAAGAGCATGGTGGTATTTGGAAATTCGATGCCAATAAAACAGGACAAACATTACAGAAGGATGGTAAACTATACGCCACCGGCATTCGCAGTCTTGTTGCAATGGATTGGAACAAGGCCGACAATACGTTATATGTGGCGGTTCACGGAAGGGATGATCTTAACTCCAGAAATCCAAATCTATTTACCCGTTGGCAAAGTGCCGTTTATCCTTCAGAGGAATTCCTTCGCGTGAAAGAAGGCGACAACGGTGGCTGGCCATATTATTATTATGACCAAGACAAAGGCAAGCGGTTGCTGAACCCGGAATATGGTGGTGATGGAACCAAAGAAGGCAAAGGGAACGAATACCTTAAACCGCTCATTGGCTTCCCCGCGCATTGGGCACCCAACGATTTATTTTTTTATACAGGTGAGCAGTTTCCGGAGCGGTATAAAAATGGTGCGTTCATCGCGTTTCATGGAAGTACTAATCGAGCACCGTATCCGCAAGCAGGATATTTTGTTGGGTTCATTCCTTTTGAAAACGGAAAGCCCTCCGAGAAGTGGGAAGTTTTTGCCGATGGCTTTGTGGGTGAGCAACCTGTGGTGGATGTGAGCGATGCACCCTATCGCCCTATGGCCATTGCGATGGGTCCTGATGGTTCACTTTATTTATCGGAAACGGTGAAAGGAAAAATATGGCGGGTGATGTATAAAGGCGAGAAGAAAAATTTTGGTGAGGGAGATTTGGCCGCG
>JANOQB010000392.1:0-2125 GCA_031422215.1 Cytophagales bacterium
GCTACTTCACCGAGCTCAACTACGGATGGGTTGTAATCAACAGTCACTCGCTTACTGGCAAAGTTGACTTCGGATTTAACAATCCCATTTTTTAATGTTGAAAGATTTTCAAGCAACCAGATGCAGGAAATACAGTGAACGGACGGGACAAAAAACACCACGCGTGCAAAGGAAATGGAATCGAACGTCAGCAATTTCTTTTTTACCGATGCCTCGTTGAGATAGGAATAGGTCTCTTCACTGACGTGCTTTAAGTTGACACCCGGATTTGTTGCGTATGAATAGTAGTCGCATAGATTGTTCTCATCCAATATTTTATACACCGTGCGGCAACCGTTGCAGCAAAATATTTTATCCGCACGTTTAAATTCACCTTCTTCGCATATCTGGCCACAGTGATAACATACTACTTGTTGGGGTATTTCAATCTCCATGATTAATTGTTTGAATAAAAGAGCGACATGTGATGGTCGGCCAATTTGGTGGCAAGGTGATTGTCTTTCAGCAGGTTTACGGCAGCGCGCCCCATTACCAATAATGGTTTGTTCAATTTTTCTGCGTAGGCCACTAATTGATCGGCCAGATTTTTACTGCTGAATGGCACGATGCCAACATCTTTAAATATCTTTTGCAGATAGCTCACCAAGTATTTTTCCAGATGGATTTCGGGAGCATCATCCGGGCTCACGGTGATGATGGTAACTTTTTTGTTGCCCGATATTTTTCCAAACATGGAGAGGAATGATTTCAATGCAACAAGACTTGATTGGTCATAATCAAACAGCAACAATATTTCTTCATAGGGTTGCAGCAAGTCTTCGGAAAGCAAGATGGGGCAGCCGATATCTTCAAAAAAATGCTCTGGAAATGACTGGATCAATTTACCAATGTTATCGTGTGTGATAGGGCAGATGATGGCCAGGTCGGCAAACTTGCTTTGGTTCATCAGGCCGCTTGCATTTGATTGGCCGCTAATGAAGTTTATATCCATGTCCAATTTTTTTGCTTCTTCCTGCAGCGAATTTTGCACTGCGGTTTTGTCCTCTTCAAAGCCGGCACTTCCTTTCTTTGACGGTTTTACAAAATCCTTCAAGAAAAATGCGGAGAACATTTTCTTTTCTACGTGCGATAGCAGATTGACGTAGTCCGATAGATGAACACTGGATGGCTTCAAGTCCACTGGAAATAAAATGTGCTTTTTCACAGCGATATGGTTAACTGATCTTCAGGGTCCAGATAGGGCAGTTGATGTGGTTGACTGCATCTTCGGCAATGCTGCCGCTCATTAAATGATTGAGGCCCCTGCGGCCATGGGTGGCCATCGCAATAAAATCGGCCTTTGTTTCGATCACAAAATTCTTTAGCCCTTCCTCTTCGCTAAAGTCGTTCCATACATTCAGGGTGTAATCCTTCAGCATAAAGCGTTTTGCAAATGCCTTCATCTGAGGTTTTATTTCCATGTCCCGTTTAAAGGAAGAAGGTGTATTGACAAATAAAATATGGAGTGTGGCTTTAAAAAAACTTTGCAGTGCCTTCACTTGCAAGGTGAGATCTTCCTGCTCCATGGTTGCCGTGGTGGCAAACACAATGTTTTTAATGGAGGCAATTTTGGTTTGCTTCTTTATGGTGATAACAGGCACCGTGGAGGTGCGCACAATTTTTTCTGTGTTTGAGCCGATAAAAAATTCTTTAACGCCACTGGCCCCATGTGTGCCCATCACGATCAGATCGATTTTTTTGTCTTTTGAAAAATCGCGGATGGTGGAGGTAGTGCTTCCGAACTCCACTATGGAAGTTACTTTGGGGCCGTCTTTGGCCCACTTCTCTTTCATCCTGGTGAAATTTTTTTCCGCGTGGGCTTTCATGTCTTTCATGAAAGCTTCTTCAAACGATAGGGTTGGCATCAAAACACTTTCATTCATCACGGGCAACTCAACCACATTGAGAATGATCACTTCACCGTTGCTCTGGTTTGCTATTTCAACGGCCATCTTAAATGCCTGCACGGCAGGGTCAGAAAAATCGCATGGGACTAATATCTTTTTCATGGTTGTAACGGTTTATTTCCAATTCAAATGTAGGCTAAACTGCAGGATGTGCCTACTGATAGGTATCAACGGGAAAG
>JANOQB010000393.1:0-2085 GCA_031422215.1 Cytophagales bacterium
GATGCCAAAGCCGACCAGGAATTTTTCGCAGGGATTTTTTCGCAAATGGTGGAGTTGCTGGGTCGTCCTTTCCGCACGGAAGAGTTCGATTTTTCGGATACGGCATATTTTGCATCGCTCTATAAATTTGGCGAACAAATCGGCAAGCAGAAGGCTTTTCGCGATTCCAAGAAAGCACGGGGCGTGAAAGATGCACTCTACATCAACCGAACCTATTACGGATTATACAACCTCCTGCACCAACTCAAAGCGAAGGTGAACACGACTTCGTATGTGACCGGATGATTTCCCAGGGGAGTTCTAAAAATTCAATTGTTCCCTTCACCACCTCATTCCTGTTTCCCCAGAGGGAAAATGACAAACGGAAATTGAATTTTTATAACCTCAATTTAATATCCTGTTTGATCTGCTATTTACTTCTCAAGATAGGCCCACGTTTTTTCCAGCAATGACTTAGTGGCGAGGATACCGTCTTTTTCACTCAGTGGCGATCCTTCGTATTCAATTCCAATGTACCCCGTGAATCCGGAATCTTTCACTATGGATAACATCTTGGTATAATCGATGATCGTTTCTTCGCCTTGCTCGCCAAACGCGTATGATTTGGCACTGACCCCACGGGCGAAAGGCAACATCTCGGAAACACCTTGATAACGATCGTATTGCTCGACACAATTTTTTTCTGATTCGGTGCTTCCCCATTTTTCAGCTGTGCACCAGTTTCCAAAGTCAGGGAGCGTGCCGCAATTGGGCATGTTTACCTGGCGCATTATTTCTGCCACCCACTTGCCGTCCGAACTGTAAAGACCGTGATTTTCAATCAACACGTTGATGCTGTCTTTAATTGCATAGGTACACAACTGCTTCAAGGCATCCACCATGGCGGCCTGCACTTCCTTTTTCTGTCCTTCGCCAAACGCGTTGATGCGGATGGAGTGGCATCCTAAAATTTTTGCAGCATCCACCCACTTGAAATGATTTTCAACGGCCAACCTCCTCTCGGCTTGATTTGTATTGCCAAGGTCTCCTTCATCATCAACCATGATGAGCAGGCTTTTTACCTGGAGCGAATCGGCAACAGCGCGCATCTTTTCCCAAAATGCTTTGTCCGTTGCGTGGTCTTTGTAAAAGGAGTTTACATATTCTACTGCCTGGATTCCAAAATCGTTTTTGGCTATGGATGCGAAATCTTCGGCACGCAGGCTACCACTTTCCAATGCGCGATGTATGGACCATTGAGCAAGGGAAAGGTTAAGTTCCTTTTGGCTTGTTGCTGTTTTGCTTTCGGGCTTGCTGTTGCATTGTAACATAGCGAAAGGTATTAGGATGAAGGCCAACCGGCATAGGGCTTTTAACAATTTGCTTTTTGTTTTCATAGCCTGAATGTATCAAATAATTTTTGACGGGAAAAATGGGTGCATTTCAAAATGTCGCAGCCGATGCTCGTGGAGGTCTTGCTGAAATGACACAGCGTTTTGAAATGCACCCGAAAAAATTGCAACCTATATCCATAATTGCGGCAGAGCAAACCAAATTATTGTCTATTCTGAAATTGCATTATCAGGGAGATCACCACATGTCAACAGACCGTATTATTTCGGAATACTGTTTTACCAACCGATCGTTCAGACCCTCCTCTTTGGTGTAGCCACTTATTTTTATTGCCTCCTTGCTGGAGGTTTTATTTGTTACGGGAGGTGTGGTGCAGCTTACGTTCATGCCTGCTTTTTGCATTGCGTAGGTACGGTTGGTAAATGCATTGTCGTTGGTGGTCTTGCCGATCACCTCAAAAGTCCTTTTGGTATCATCGCGGATGATCTGCCAATATGCTATGTTCATAGGCTCCTTGAAAGTTTTGAGAAAGAAACAAAGGTAACCTTAAACCGAGATTACGCAGTAGGATAAAATTGCAACAGGTGATGACAATTTACACCTCAAAACCTAATTAGCTTATCAAAATAAGGTAGAGTTGAAGATATGCTGCCAACATTAGTACAAAACTAATTATAATGTGAGGCTCAACCTCATTACCTTATGCTGATTACCCAAAAATAAGGTAATAAGGTTTGACTTTTCTCTGTGATT
>JANOQB010000394.1:0-2793 GCA_031422215.1 Cytophagales bacterium
TAAAAAATAAATGATAATCTTATCATTGGGTTTTGACACCTCAATGAGTTCATCCAGGGAACTGTAAATCTGCGCTGCGGTGGCCTCATCATTTAACAACAATTTAACGTCTGCACTATCAATGCTGCCCATGGCATTTGAAAGAATGAAGTGATAAAAATCGATGGCGTCATCATCAGCATATTGCAATTGCAAACCTTTGGGGAGTTCTTTGTAATCGGATATGCCGATTATCAGCGCGCGGTTTTTATTTTGTGCTTGCGAGCAAAGGGATATGAAAAGCAATATCAACAACATCGTTCTTTTCATGAATTTCAATCTTTTGATTCTGGTAGCTAAATCTCGTCAATTTTTCTGTCTTATTTACCTCGTTTGAGTTGGTCTCCTAATCAACACGTTCTCAACCCTCAATCTTTGACCTCGTTTGAGTGGTCTCCTGACCAACACTTTCTCAATCTTTGACCTATCACCTTGATGTATTGCGGTTTCAAAAATTGTTGACAGGGGATTGTTGGTCGGGAGACCAACAATAACATAAAGATTACACGATAGGATAAGCACACATCCAATTAAACCTTCTTCTCCCCTTCCTTCTTTATCACCAATTGATTTAACATATACATCATGCCGATGGTAATGATCATGGCGCCTACCACCACGTAGCCGAGCAAAGGGTAACGCTCCAGTTTGCCGCTTTCGGTTTGCACCACAATAAGTCCGGCCACAGCGGCAGCCACGCCTCCCGAAATTTGTTGTATCGATGAATTGATGCCATTGAATGCCCCACGGTCTTGCGGGTCGGGTATGGCCGTGAGCAGTGCCGAGGAGGGAATGATACGCGCCATAATGCCCGCAAACAAAATCACGTTGATAACAATCACGACCCACAGAGGTGTGATGGACAGGTTGCAATAGATCACCACCATCACCATGCTCACCACAGAGCCGATCACAAACATTTTAAACTTCCCTATTTTGTCGCTCAGCCTTCCCGCCAGCGGGCCGATGGCAATAGAAAAAATTCCGGTGATCATATACAGCAAAGGCAATTGCTCCATTGTGATGCCCAAATTGTTTATGCTGAAAGCACTGCCAAATGGCATGAGCATAAAACCTCCGGTGGCCAGCAGCACGGTGGCCGCAAACGCCTTGATGTACAGGGGCCGCGAAATAACTTTCGCGAAATGTTGCAGCGGACTTCTTTCCGATTTGATTTTTAAATGAGCGTTGATGGGCTTCATGTAAATTACAATGGCAATGCCAACAAGAACACTTACCACAACGATCATCAGAAAAGGCGAGTGCCATCCCCACTTATTGGCGAGATACAAACCCACCGGGAGCCCGAGCACCTGGCTGGCGGCAAAAGCCATTTGTGTAAAGCCCATCACGCGGCCGCGCACTTCCAATTTGAACAAGTCGGTAATGATGGCAAAACTTACCGAGCCAATCACGCCACCAAATATTCCGGTAACGATCCGTGCCATCAACAAAAAATTATAGTCGGGGGCAATGCCGCACAAGAAGGTGCCCAACACAAAGCCCACATAAAAAAAGAGGAGTATTTTTTTACGGTCGAACTTATCGGCAAACCCTGCGGCCAACAAACCCGATGCACCCGCACTGAAGGCATACGCAGAAACAACCCAACCAAACTGACCAGTGGTTATGTTCAACTCTTTCAAAAGCTGCGCCCCCAACGGGGACAATACCATAAAATCAAGAACGATGGTAAACTGAAGAAAAGAAAGGATAGCGATCATGAAAATATCGTAGCGGCTAAAAACTTTTTCACTCATACATGTGGGTTGTTGGAAAAATAAGGCGCAAATATAAGAAGTGGTTGTTGTATTAGTCGTCTGAGCACTTGGATGGCGTCTGGCAAATCGCACTTACACCGAAATACACAAGACACGTGCTTAATCCATTCGATTTTTAATTCTTCATGGTTGGTTTCAATTATTGATTTGGTACTTTTTTGTCTTGACACAGTGTCTTGACTTTTTTTGGGTACTTTTTTAAAAAGATGCTTCCTCCCACTTCCCATCGCACCCCGCCTTTTTGTCGGGCCAGCGCACTTAAGTTTCAAGATAAAATGTTCTCTAAGGGATTTGGTTTCTGCTGATGCGCTATTGTTTTTCAATTCGGTGCAATTTGTCAAGCACCCACTTGAAGTGGTCTTGCAACTCAGTATTGACAACTCAATGCACAAACAAATTCTTTTTCACTCCGCACACGCCAGGCCTTGCCATATACACACTGCCACTGTCGGGATATTTTTCTAAATCCGTTGCCCTGAAATTCTCTCTTGCTGTGGTGATAAAAAGCTGATCAAGATTTTCCCCGCCAAATGCACAACTTGAAACTTGTGGAACGGGCACCTCAATTTTATCGAGGAGCTTTCCGGTTTTAGGATCCCACCGGTAAACCCCAAACCCATCCCACTGCGCAATCCACAACATTCCTTCTTCGTCTATGCACATGCCATCGGGTGCGCCACCACCAGGTTGGATCGTCACCGCAGTTCTTTCAAAAACAATTTCTCCCGTTTTGCTTTCGAATGAATACGCTTGCACTTTCTTCGTGGGGCTATCGATGTGGTACATCGTGCGGCCATCCAAAGACCAAACCAATCCGTTCGGTATGGCTAGACCCTCCACTTTTTTTGTCAATGAGAAATCTTTTCCGATGCAATGCAATGCACCGGCACCTTCTTTGAAATTAACATCCATCGTTCCTATCCATAGCCTTCCGGCAGGATCAACAGCACCATCGTTGGTGCGGATGCCGGGG
>JANOQB010000395.1:0-1932 GCA_031422215.1 Cytophagales bacterium
ATTCTTAAAAGCGATTTCCCTGTGCCCCCGATCCATCAGGAAACCATAACTCATAACTTTTCCTAATTTTGCATTCACTCATGCAAGCTCAGTAATCAAACCAATAAATATATGTCGGGCGTAAACAAAGTAATTTTAATAGGCAGGTTGGGCAAAGACCCTGAAGTAAGAAACCTGGAAAGCGGTGCAACCGTGGCAAATTTTACTATGGCCACCACTGAAACATACAAAGACAAAACAACCGGAGAGAAAAAAGAAATCACCGAATGGCACAACATTGTGTTGTGGCGCGGTGCAGCCGAAGTGGCGGCCAAATATCTTCACAAAGGAGACTTGGTTTATATTGAAGGAAGGTTGCGCACACGCAGTTGGGAGAAGGAAGGGGTAACCCGATACATTACAGAAGTGGTAGGCGAAACCATGAACATGCTGGGCACAAAGGGCAATACTGGCAGCAATGCCGAACGCAGCCCATCTACCTCCTCACAGGCCCCCGCACACACCAATAGCCCAGTAGAGGCTCCAAAGCCTTCTTCCGAAAATTCTACTGACGATCTCCCATTCTAATGGTTGCAAACACTTTTCAAAAACTGCTCTCTCAAATCTTTACCAAAAGTTTGGGCGCAGTTTTTTTTCTCATTCTTATTTTTCTGGCTTCGTGCACACGCGATTATCAACCGAAACCAAAAGGCTATAACCGGTTGCTGTTGCCCAAGCAAGAGTACAGGCTGTCGCCCGACTCGTTGCCCTATCAATTTGAATATTCCAATCATGCAAACTTGCAACGCGATTCCTCCTGGTTCAGCGAACGGCATTGGGTGGGCATTTACTATCCTGAACTGAAAGCAAAGATTCACATCACGTACAAAAAATTAAACAACCGCGAAGCCCTTCTGAAAGAGTTGCTGGACGATTCTTACAACCTCACCTCCAAGCAGCAGATAAAGGCTACGGCCATCGATGAATTGATTTCGGTGACACCCTATGGCAACACTGCCGTGATTGCAGAGATTGCCGGTGACGTGCCCAGCCAGTTTCAGTTTACCATGACGGATTCCTCAAAGAATTTTTTGCGCGGTGCCCTTTACTTCAACACACGTGTGCAAAATGATTCGCTCGCACCCGCCATTGACTTTATGAAAAAAGAAACCCTTCATTTTATAAACACGCTACGGTGGAGGGATTGATTCTATTGCAACACTCCTTGAATCCTTCCAAAGGGAGCTTGACAATGCTGCACGACAGCACCGTTGGTGTGGGCGAAGGATTTTATTGGTTCAGTGGTTTCATTTTGCTTTTCATAGTCCTTGGTGTGCTTAAAGCATATTTGGACGATTCACGTTGGGGTGGTAAAGTATATGGGTTTCAAGGGAGGAGAAGTAAAAGGTCAAAAAAATATTTTATTAAATAAGTGTTTGTTAGATTTGATTATGCTTTCAAAAGAAAAAATTCTTCAAACTGTAAATGAGTTGCCTGAACAATTTTCAATTGAAGACTTGTTCGAGCGGATCATTCTTTTGCAAAAAATCGAATTGGGCTTGGAGCAATCAAAATCCGGCCGAGTACTTTCCACAGGGCAGGCAAGAGAAAGACTAAAAAAATGGCTGTTGAAATAAAATGGACCATCTACGCTCTTGAGGATATTGAAAACATTGCTGAATTCATAGCACATGACTCAGAACACTTTGCCTCTATCCAAGTAGAAAAATTCTTTCTAAGAACGGAAATTCTTGAAAACTATCCCTTAGCGGGACGAACGGTTCCCGAAATAGCAGAAGAGGCAATTAGGGAATTGATAGAAGGAAATTACAGAATTATTTATAGGGTCGTCTCAGAAAACCAGCTTGACATTCTTATCATTCATCAAAGTCAAAGGCTCCTTTCAAACAATCCATTGTTCAAAAAATAATGGCAGGCTTCTTCGACACCTCC
>JANOQB010000396.1:0-3739 GCA_031422215.1 Cytophagales bacterium
ACCGAATTGAGTTGGAGTTTGCTCTCGCTCAATTGGCCTTGCAATTCCATCAGCACCGTGTCAATGTTTTGGCGTTGGTGCTGTATTTCGCGCAGGTCTTTTTCAAACTGGTCAATTTCCCCACGGCCCGAGTAATATTCCTTTTCGGCTTCGCTCAAGCCTTTCTCCATTTCTTCTTTTTGCGCATACATGCCCAGCAGTTCACCGTCATTGCTTTGGGTTACTTCTATTATGGTACGGCCTTCCTCTTCGTTCTTTCTAAGCTCTTCCACATTCACGTCAATGCGTAGGCTGCTTTGCTCCATCGACTCCTGCTTGAAGCGGATTTCCTGTTCAACACTCTTCACCCGGTTTTCCTGCTGATGGAAGAAAATATTCTGTTCGTTATAGGCGCCAGACTTTTGGCTCAGCAATTCGGTTTGGGTATTTAATTCAAACGTGATGGCTTTTAGTTTTTCGTCCTGTTGGTTTAATTCCCGCTGAGCGAGTTCTGCTTTAGGCCGGAGTTCTTCAAGCTCTGCACTGAGCGATTGTATTTTTTCAAGGATATCTTCTTTGCGCAGGTCGGCACTGTTGAGTAGGTTTGAGAATTGCTCTTGCTTGGTGCGCACGGAGATGAACTCATCACTTACCAGCTTGATGGAATTTTGTGCTTCCTCAATTTGCTGTTTCAGCGTATTGTTTTTGAGCCGCTCCAATTCGCGCTGGCGATCGATCAATGAGTGGCGTATGTCTTCTACCTTTTTGGAAAGTTCTTTGATCTCCTTGTCTAACTTCTCCAGATTTTTTGCGCGCCCGATTTTCTTTCCTTCAAAGAGGCCGACCGAGCCACCCGAAAGACTGAATTTGCGTTTGGTAACTTTTCCGCTTTTGGTGATAAAGGTGTTATCGTCACCGGTGGGTATGCTGCGCACATCGCCCTCATATACATAAACCTTATCGAGAATAAATGCCATGAGCTTGGCATACCGCTGGTCGTACTCGATGATTTGTGTTGCTGCAAATGCATTGGGGTACATCTGCGTTTGTGAAGGCGAGAAGCGTTCAAAAGCATCGAGGATGAAAAAGTTCGCCTTGCCTTTGCTGGCATCGCTCAGGATGTTGATCGCCTCATAAGCCTCTGCTTCGTGCTCAACAATGTAGTAGTTGAGATATGGCTCCAGATAATTTTCGATGGCCACACGATACTCCTCACTGGTGGAAAGGATGTCCGATAGGAGGGGGGCATTCTTTGTCCAGCCCACATTCTTCTTCAAGAATTTTATGGCTTCCGGAAAACCCTCTAAGTTTTCGACCAGCGACTTGGTGAGTTGATATTCATTGTGGCGGGCATCGAGTTTGCGCCCGTTCTCAGTCATTTCCTCGCGGATCATCTCAATGGTTTTTTCCAAGGAAGCAATCCGTTGGAACACATCATCTTCTTCTTTCTTTAATTTATCGAGGTAGGTGTTTTTCTCGTTGATGCCGCCCGTAAGTTCTACCAGCTTCTTTTCGAACTCGACCAAGTTTGCGCTTTGTTGACTGGTGTCGGTAGTGGTTCGCTCCAACTCTTGTTTGAAGGAGGCTATTTGAATGCCTCGTATTTCGAGTGATTTATTTAGCTGAAAGGATTCTTCCTGTTTGGTGCGATAAACTTGCCGAAGTGCATCCGACTCGCCCTGTTGCGTGTAGGTGGCTTCTTTTTGAGATTCAAATTCAGCCTTGAGCGATTCTAGCTTGTCGCTGATTTCTTTTAACGCTACCTGCGATGAATCACGTTCTGTCTCCAAGCTTTGTATGGTGAAGCGTGCCCGCTCGTTGCTTTTTTTATCAAGCTCGATTTGCTCTTTCAGGCTGGTGGCGCGGTCGTTCAAAAAGCGGAGCCGCTCATTTTTGATTTGCTTGTCGCTTTCGTACTGCCGGATTTTAGAGACAAATTCATTGATGGATTTTTGCCGCGATGAAAGGGTTTTTTCTTTCAGGATAAGTTCAGCTTTTGATTTTTCGATCAATGCTTCTTTGTCGGCAAGAGCGGCAGTCAGTTTGGCCTTCCGGTCGTGCTCGTTCTCGGCCTGCTTTTGCACGGTCGAGAAGGTGTCCTTTTGTTTATTGACAACCACCTTGGCAAGTTGTACGCTCTTTTCTTTATAGTCCTCTTTGATCTTGTAATATTGTTCGGTTTGCTTGGCCTGTTTTTCCAAGCTCTTCATATTTTTCTCAATTTCGAAAAGTAAGTCTTCTACGCGCTCAAGATCGGTATCGGTGTCTTCCAATTTCTTCAGCGTTTCTTTCTTTCTCTTTTTGAATTTGGATATTCCGGCAGCCTCCTCAAACAATAACCTGCGTGAGTTATCGCGGTCGTTAAGGATGTCGTCCACCATGCCTAATTCAATGATGGCATAGCTGTTGGATGCAATACCGGTGTCTAAAAATAAATTGGTGATATCTTTCAAACGGCAGGCAACCCCGTTGAGCAGATATTCGCTTTCACCCGAGCGGTACAGGCGCCTGGTTATGGTTATTTGGGAATACTCGGTGGGCAGGATGTTCTTTGTGTTGTTGATGGTGAGCGATACTTCGGCCATCTGTTGTGGCGAGCGTTGACTGGTGCCATTGAAGATCACGTTCTCCATTTTTTCCGAGCGCAAAGCACTGGTCTTCTGTTCGCCCAACACCCAACGGATAGCATCAACCACATTGGATTTTCCGCAACCGTTAGGGCCTACGATGCCCGTGATCCCTTCATCAAAATTGATGACAATTTTATCTGCGAAACTTTTGAAACCCTTGATTTCCAACTTCGATAACTGCATGGACTCCGTTAAAATTTAGTGGTTGCTTAAAAAATAAGATGGCAAAGATAACCGTAGGTTTGGCATTTGGAAAGGTGGATATACCCATTTCATCCACAAATTATCCCTATTGAAAAAGACCCAAAACAGGCATAATATCAATTATTTCGATACCTTTGGCCTACTATGGATATGCAATTTTGGATTTGGCTTATCATAATTGTCGTCACGCTCATTGCCAGGGCGAATAAAAAAAAGCCACAGACGTTTGATCAGGAGCGCACACAAAATCCCAACGCGCCCACTCAGGATACAAAGCCAGTTTCATTTGAAGATTTGCTGAGGGAAATACAAGCGTCAAAAGCTCCCAAACCGATGGTGAAGCCTGTGCCCGTTGCCCCTGTTCAGGATTTTGAAGATTATGATGATAATCTGGAGGAAGAAAACAAAAGCCTTGAGAAGCCATATAACTATAAAAATGAAAATACTTACGAGACGTATGAGAACGCAAAAAAAGCTGCGTTTTCCAGGGCTTCGTTAGAGGAAACAATGCACGTGGAAGACACGGTCATCAAGTTTGGAAAGTTTGGTGAATACAATAAAGCAGAAACTGTAAGTGTGGCCTCCCAATATGCGAGCGAACTTAGAAATCCTCAAAATTTTAAGAGGGCACTGATATTGAGTGAGATTTTGAATAAGAGATTTTGAATTGTAGATGCTTGTAATGGTAAAATCCAAATGAATGGTTTGTTGAATCAGGTTGTTAAGCCCAATTTTTTAGATTCAAGTGTTCATTTTTTTGTGATACAGGTAGCAAACTTTTGATTAAATAGTTTTTTTTATTGGTTACAATAATCAAATGGCGGCTATCTATTTTTTTAATTTGATTTCAGAAAAAACATTTTAGAAAATCATGCTAAATATTTTCCTCTACGGTATCCTTATACTTTTTGATGATGATCCAAAAT
>JANOQB010000397.1:0-6806 GCA_031422215.1 Cytophagales bacterium
TCCACAGGCACTTTGCAATCGTTGAAAAATATCTGCCGTGTTGACGAGCCTTTGATGCCCATCTTCTTTTCTTCGGCATTCATGGTAATGCCTCCATAATTTTTCTCTACTATAAAAGCGGTGAGGTTTTTATCGTTGTCAATTTTGGCAAACACAATCATGATGTCGGCAAAGCCACCATTGGTGATCCACATTTTTTGTCCGTTGATAATGTAGTGCTTGCCATCGTCACTGAGCTTTGCTTTGGACTTTGCTGCGTTGGCATCGGAGCCAGAGTCGGGTTCGGTCAAACAATAACAGGCTTTCCATTCGCCAGTTGCCAGTTTCGGAACGTATTTCTTTTTCTGTTCTTCGGTGCCATAATACAGAATGGGCAAGGTGCCAATGCCCGTGTGCGCACCATACGCCACAGCAAAAGAATGCGAGCCGCCCAACACTTCCGCTACAAGCATCGTGGTGTTGAACGACATACCGAAGCCACCGAGTTCGGTTGGCACCGATGTGCCGAGCAAGCCAAGTTCGCCCGCTTTGTCCATGAGTTTGGGCATGATGGACGGATCCTTCATGGAGTCTATCTCATCGAGGCGTGGCCATATTTCCTGTTTGATAAAATCGGTACATGTTTGAGCCACCATCTTTTGCTCTTCGTTCCATTCTTCGGGTATGAAGATTTCGTGGGCTTTGGTTTCGCGGATAAGGAATTCGCCTCCTTTGATGGCTGTGTTGGGTTTGGTTTCGGTGTTCATATTGTTTCTGTTTATAAATTCTCTTTCAATTCTTAAAAGTAGGCAGTAGGCAGGTTGCAGTAGGCAGTTGCTGTCGCTTGAAGCCGACTACTGTTTAATTTTGATTTATTTTTTGACATACCCTGCTCATTACTTTTACTGCCTACTCTAAGTTGGTAATGCTTTCATTTCTTTTGGTATGAATTTTTCAGGATGCTCAATCATGCTGTTCAAAATCCTACCAACTTCTTCTGCGTCCGTTTCGAGCGTTTCTCTTTCCTCTGCAGTAATGTAATTACTCGCATGAGAAAATTCCAACCAAACTATGGTTTCACTATTCTCCCCATCCGCATCAGAAATTTTATTTACAAAATAACCTTGGTATTGCCTTTTGCGATAGGCTTCAGCAAGACAAGAACAAACAGACCTCGATGACCTCCTGATTTGGTCAACAAGCAAATATTTTTCCTCCTTAGGAAATTTCTTGGTGAGATGAAAAATCTTCATCGCCACAGCAAAGGCCTTTTGATAAACTATCAAGTCTCTATATCCTTTTGATTGTGCCATCTTACTTTACCTTCTTCTATGATACTTTTTAGTCCGCAACTGCCTACTGCCGTCTGCCTACTGCCTACTTCTTAGTTGGTACTGCCTACTGCAACCTGCCTACTGCAACCTGCCTACTGCCTACTTTTAATTAAGAAGCTCATAAATCCCCGCCACTCCCTGACCGCCTCCGACACATGCGCTTACCATTCCATATTTTTTCTTTTGTCTTCTCAATTCATTAAATAATTGCACCGAAAGTCGAGCACATGATGAGCCGAGGGGATGGCCGACTGCTATCGCGCCTCCATTTACGTTTAATTTTTTTCTGTCAATGCCAAGCTCTTTTACTACTGCCAACGATTGTGCTGCGAAGGCTTCGTTGAGTTCTATCAAATCTATGTCTTGTAAGTTGAGGCCTGCGATTTTTAATGCTTTGGGTATTGCTGCCACGGGGCCGATGCCCATGATGCGCGGGTCCACGCCTGCGGTGGCGTAGCTCATCATGCGGGCGATGGGTTTTAGGTTTAACTGCTTCATCATGCGCTCGCTCATCACCACTACAAAGGCGGCACCATCGGATGTCTGTGAAGAATTTCCCGCGGTAACTGAACCGCCTACGGCAAACACGGGTTTCAATTTTGATAAGCCTTCTACCGTTGTGTCCATGCGGATGCCTTCATCGGTGGCAACAACGAACTCGCGGGTTTGCTTCTTCATGTTTTCGTCCACGTAAGTTTCCTTCACGGTGATGGGCACGATTTCATCTTTGAATTTTCCTTCCTTCCACGCTGTGCCCGCCTTCATGTGCGACTCGTAAGCAAATTGGTCTTGCTCTTCGCGTGTGATGTTGAATTGCTTCGACACTTCTTCGGCTGTGAGGCCCATGCTTGTATAATAAGTTGGGTTGTCTTTGGCGATGGCGTAATTCAATGCGGTTTTAAATCCCATCACAGGCACGAGCGACATAGACTCGGCACCGCCCGCGATTATCACATCGGCCTGGCCCGCTTGTATGCGATGGCTCGCGATGGCAATCGTCTCCACGCCCGAACCACAATATCGGTTCACCACCATGCCTGGCACATCGAGGCCAAGCGCGAGCAACGCGATGATGCGGCCCATCTGCATGCCTTGGTCTGCTTCGGGCACGGCATTGCCCACGATGAGGTCGTCAATCATTTTGTTTTCGAGGCCTGGTATTGATTTGACGAGATGTTTGATGACGTCTGCTGCGAGGTCATCGGGCCTTGTAAATCTGAAGCCGCCTTTCTTGGCTTTGCCGACTCCGCTTCTGAAACCTCCTACGATATATGCGTCCATAGTTTTTGTTGTTTATGTTTTATGAAAAATTATTTTTTGTTTAACAATTGGATGTCGCATTTTGCGACTTCCATTTTAATTGGAGGTGTCAAATTGGCTCCTCAAGTTTTCAAATTCTTCCCTGCTCAGTTCAAAAATAAAATTACTTTCTCCTTTCATTTCTTTGTCGCAAGTGTCACACATGTCCTACGCTTGCACTATTTGGTCTGTGGTGCGGTCGTACTTTCTGAAAAAGCGACCCGTGAAATAAACAGTACCATCATAAACAATCTCTGATTTTTGGTAGGCTATTAAATAACGATAACCTCCGTGAGTGGGGATGAAGCCTTCTCTATTTGGGTTATCGTTGTTCATTGGTTTTCGCTTTTTTTGGTTTTGTGGGACTGGTGGGACATGGGGGACAATGCCAACACTTGTCAATTCCTCAACGGTTTCCCCCCCGTAAGTATTGATTGAATTCTCTCCAACGTCATCTTCTCCCCACATAAAGAAACAAACGCCTCCCGCTCAAGGTCGAGCAAATACTGTTCACTCACCTCCTGCGCATAACTCAACTCACCACCGCACATCACATTGGCAATCTTCATCGCGATTTTCATGTCGTGGTCGCTGATGTATTTGCCCATCTTCATGCCTTGCACACCAGCTGCAAATAATGCCATGCCCGATTTGCCTTGCACTTTTATGTTGCGCGCTTGCACGGGCATGGTGTAGCCGGCTTCGTACAATTCTATCGCGGCTGATTTTGCATCGAGGATTTGACGGTCTTTGTTTATTGAAATCCTGTCTTTGTCGCGAAGCACGCCCATCTCTCTGCCTTCTTCGGCACTCAGCGCAACTTTGGCTGTGGCTATATTCATGAAAGCATTTTGCAACGCGTTCAGTTCCACATCGCCTTCTTGAAATGCATCGCTCACGCGCTTGGCAAATTCTTTGGTGCCGCCACCGCCCGGTATCAGGCCTACGCCCACTTCCACCAAACCAATATACGTTTCGGCTGCGGCTTGCACCAAGTCTGCGTGCATGGTCATCTCGCATCCGCCCCCGAGCGTGCGGCCTTGCGGACAAACAATAACAGGGATTGATGAATAGCGAATGCGCATCACTGAATTTTGAAATGCGCGCACCATGAAATCAAGTTCGTCATACTCTTGCTCGATGGCGTACATGAACACCATGCCGAGGTTTGCGCCCAACGAAAAGTCGGCACCTTGATGGCCGATGACGAGACCGCGATAATCTTTTTCTGCGAGGTCAATCGCTTTGTTCATACCTTCTACCACTGCGCTGCCAAGTGTATAGCTTTTGCTGTGCCACGAGAAATTTAGAATGCCATCGCCAAGGTCGGTCACTTTCGAGTCGGCATTTTTCCAAACGGTTTTGTCGCTCAGGTTTTCGAGGATGATGAATGCCTCTTTGCTCGTGATGGTTTTGTATGATTTGGTTGGGATGTCGTAGTACTTGCGTTGGCCGTCTTCTGTTTTGTAAAAAGTTTTGTTGCCGCCCGCGAGCATATCGGTAACCCATGGCGCGGGCTTGTAGCCTGCAGTGGCCATCAATGGAATAGATTTTTCTAAACCAATAGCATCCCACGTTTCAAACGGCCCAAGCTCCCAACCGAAGCCTGCACTCACGGCATCATCGAGGCGGAAAAGTTCATCGCTTATTTCGGGAATGCGGTTGGAGGCGTATTGAAAAAGTGCGAAGAAACAATCGCGATAAAAATCGCCTGCCTTGTCGGTGCCTGCGAGCAACACTTTGAAACGGTCTTTCAAATTGTCAATCGTCTTGGTGGTTTCGAGCGTGGCAAATTTTGTTTTTGTTTTCGGTTTGTATTCAAAAGTTTTTAAATCGAGCGTGAGGATTTCTGTTTTGCCGCTTGCGTCTTTGCTCTTTTTATAGAAGCCCTGATTGGTTTTGTCGCCAAGCCATTTGTTCTGTTCGAGTTTGCTCACGGCTTCGGGCAGCTTGAACATTTCGCGACCTTCATCGTTGGGCAAGCCTGCATAAAGATTGTTGGCCACTTTCACAAGCGTATCGAGGCCCACCACATCCGAAGTTCTAAACGTGGCCGACTTGGGCCTGCCGATAACAGGGCCCGTGAGTTTGTCAATCTCATCCACGTTCAAACCAAATTTATTCATGGAGTCAATTACTTTCAGCAAACCCCAAACGCCCACGCGGTTGCCAATGAAGGCAGGGGTGTCTTTGCAGAGCACGGAAGTTTTGCCTAGGTATAAATCGCCATAGTGCAAAAGGAATTTTGTTATCTCGGGGTCGGTGTGCAGGGTGGGGATTACCTCGAACAATTTTAAATAGCGTGGCGGGTTGAAGAAGTGCGTGCCCGCGAAATGCTTTTTGAAATCATCGCTGCGCCCTTCGGCCATCAGATGGATGGGGATGCCCGAAGTGTTGGACGTGATGAGCGTGCCGGGCGTGCGGTGCTTCTCTACTTGTTCGTAAACTTTCTTTTTGATGTCGAGGTTTTCGACCACCACTTCAATCGTCCAATCGCAATTTTTTATTTTGGACAAATCGTCATCGAAGTTGCCAATGGAAACGCGCGACAAAAATTTCTTGGAGTAGATGGGCCCGGGGCTCGACTTCACACATTTGTCGAACGAGCTTTGCACGATGCGGTTCTTCACTGTTTTGCTGTCGAGGGTGAGGCCGCGCTTTTTTTCTTCGTCCGTTAGTTCTTTGGGGGCGATGTCGAGCAACAATACTTCGCAGCCAATGTTGGCATAGTGGCAAGCGATGGACGAGCCCATGACACCTGAGCCGAGGACTGCAATTTTGCGGATGGAGCGTTTCATTTTATGGTTATTGGTTGATGGTTGTTAGGCGGGTCAAATCTTTTCTATTTTACTTTTGATTAGTTCAAAAATTTTAAATGAAGTTAGACTTCGATTGTAGTCGTAAAACAAATTCTTTTTGTCTGTCAATTCACTCTCGGTGAATCTTAAATATTTAAACCTGTTACCAAGTTGAAGTAGGATTTCATATTTAGGTTCATGGGCAATTAGGCTACCTGAAATATGAAGGTCATCACCCTGTCCCTCCACTCCGTAGATGACATTCATGAAAAATTCTTCCTTAATTTTTTCATAATTGGAAGACATAAACTTAATCAATCGGTCACTCGTTTTAAATTGTGCAGTTTCACATTTACTATTGACTCTTTTGAAGTAATTATTGCCCTGATGTTGGATAAAAAAATAACTCATGATTGGGTCACGAGTCGAACAAGGGTCTTTCTTTAACTCAACTGAACCTGGGTAGCTAACAGAATAAACCAACAAAGTATCTACTCCATCTCTTAATAATTTGTCAAGAGTCTCTCGAGTCTGTCCATGAATTTCAAATCTAAATAATGAATCCCAATTCTGCTCTTGTTGAAATCCCTTCCAAGTTTTGAAAATTTCTTCCTTCGTCATTTTGCGTTGTCCATACGATGTCATTGAAGTCAAAATGCTTAATAAAACGATATTGAGAGTAAATATCAGCTTCATTGAATTGTGCTTGTATTTTTCCAAAATCGTTTAATTTCTCTTGACACGTCAAAACAATTAACTCAACTCCTTCTCAAACACATTGCTCCGCTCCACAATCTTGTTCACCTGCTGCAGCACTTCAAAGCAAGCATCCAATTTCTTTGTATCAATTTCTGCCTGTATGGTTTCGTTGAAGCGCACCACATTTTCCCTTGCCAATTCGCGTTTCTTCTTTCCCTCCTTCGTCAAAAAAATCCGAACCGAGCGTTTATCGTTCTTGTCCATCTCCCGATAGACCATGCCTTTTTCTTCGAGCGATTTCAACAACCGCGTGAGGCTCCTCGCCTCAAGGCCCATCATGGGGGCAATCTTGGTGGCAGGTGTTCCTGCTTCGGCATCAATCACGAGCAAAGCAAAACCCATGGACATGGTCGCATCGTACTTCAACGCCTGTTGGTTGTACATGCGCGAGATGGCGTGCCAAGCCGAGCGGATGTGGTAGTCTATGGTTTCTTCGCGTTTCATTTTCGTGGGTACGAATGTAATAAAGAAAGTGTTAGGCGTGCATACTATTAGGATTTATTTTATTGAAGGGCTTAGCATCACTAACGGATACCTGACAAATTGCACTGCCTCTGGAAATACACAGGGCATATTCCCTTCCTTAAACGAGGTGCTCCATGGGTTACCACCTAATGTGGGCAGGGGCACTTGAGGC
>JANOQB010000398.1:0-2845 GCA_031422215.1 Cytophagales bacterium
TTCAGGAAGAGAATGTATTGAAAAGCAGTTTTCTGCTCGAGTATAATATTAAGCCTAGGGTCATTCTTGAAATAATTCCTGAAAAGGACATAGACTTATTCGCAACCACGAAACAAATCAAGTCTAGAGGAGACCTTATTCTAAATATTCTGGACACATATAAAGACGCGGAAAATCTGTACTTAGAGAATTATGAAAATATTGGCTTTCGAAATTTAGCAGCTCTGAAGGAAAATGGAATTGAAATAAAAGAAAGTGAACTGGGAATAAAATTTGAGGAACTGACGAAGACGGTTTTCTCTAAACTCAGTTTTAATGTTGATGAAGTTCTTAGAAAAAGTCTCAACACAGATAAAGATAAAATAGATATCATTTTGAATCTTGGTAACAATGACATTATTCTAGTGGAGTGTAAAACCTCAAAAGAAAGCGGGTTTAATAAGTTTAGTTCTGTTTCTAGACAAATCAAAGCGTACACAAATCTGTTAAAAATTAATAATTATAGAGTTATAAAATCACTTCTTGTTGCACCCGAATTCTCTGAAGACTTTGTAAAAGATTGTGGACTTGATTATGAATTGAATTTATCGCTCATTACTTCTGCGACACTTGTCAAAATAGTAAATGGATTCAAAAACTCTAAGCATAAACAATTTCCACACAATTTATTAATGCGAGACGTTTTAATTCAAGAAGACAGAATATTGACAGCCATAGAAAAGTAGGTGATGATCACTTTCACCACGGTCCACTGACCAATCAGCAAATTCTGAATTGATCAATAAACGGGGCTGGATGCCTTTGCGCTTAGTTGAGGTTGGTCCAGGATCAATCTAAACCAAAAGGAGTAGAAGTCTGGATTTTGTGTTGCATCAGCACGGATTGTTTCCATTGATTCATATTTCCAATCTTCCGCTTCTTGCTCATTTATTATTGGCGATCCATCATAATTGCCAACCAGCACATGGTCGCATTCGTTCTCGATCAGATTGTTGTCCAACTCAACTTTGTAAATGAATTTGTGCGAAAGCACAAGGTCGCATTCAAAACCCATCTCTTGCAAAAGTTTTCTTCTGCCCGCTTGGGCAACGGTCTCTCCGGGTTGCGGATGACTGCAGCAGGTGTTGGTCCAAAGCCCACCGCTATGATATTTCGATTTAGACCTTTTTTGCAATAGCAGTTCACCTTTCGAATTGAAAATCAAAACAGAAAAGGCACGGTGGAGCAATCCTTTTTTGTGAGCCTCCAATTTTTCCATGGTCCCAATTTCCTTGTCGTCCGCATCCACTAAAATAACCTGTTCCATATTACAGCAAGTTAAGCTGATGTTTGAAATAGGAGTAGGCCAGGATGGAAATTTTTCTGCGGTTGCGCACCCGTATGCGGCTTTGCATGATCGTGTGGCAAGGGGTATTCTTTATTTTTTCGAACAGGGCCATATAATACAGATAGGCTACATAAACCCCAAACCGTGCGGAGCGTGGAAGCTGTTTGATGCCCTCATATCCAGCTTTGAAATCGAGTGCAATATCTTCCTCAATTTGTTTTTTGGTATCCTCCGAAAAACGGGTGAGGTCAACATTTGGAAAATACGATCGGCCCATGCCATTAAAATCTGCATTGAGGTCGCGCAGGAAATTTATTTTTTGAAAAGCTGATCCAAGTTTCATGGCACCTGGTTTCAGTTGTTGGTACATTTTTTCATCTCCTTTGCAAAACACACGCAAGCACATGAGGCCCACTACTTCGGCTGATCCTAAAATATATTCTTCAATTCCTTTTTTGTCGTACGATGAATAATTCAAATCCATTTCCATGCTCTTCAAAAACTGATCAATCAATTCTTTTCCGAAATTGAACCGGTTGGCAGCATTTTGAAAACTATTAAGAATAGGATTAAGGCTTATCTTTTTTTCAAGCGCATAGTGAGTGTCCTCTTTGAAACGCACCAGCAACTCCTCCTTGTTATGGTCATGGAAAGTATCAACAATCTCATCCGCAAAGCGAACGAAACCATAGATGGAGTAAATAGGATCGCGCAGTTCTTTTTCCAAGCAGCTTATCCCCAGTGAAAAGGAAGTGCTGTATGCCCGTGTAGTGATTTTACTACATCGCAATGAAACCTTATCAAACAAATCTTTGCTCATTCAACTGCTTTGCTATTTCTAAAGTTAATTATATCTGACATCTAAATTCAATTCCCTCCCAAATACTAACTCCTAACTCCTAACTCCTATATTCTGACTTCTGACTTCTAAATTCTGACTTCTGACTTCTACTTACCCCCTATCAACTTTTACCAACTCCTTGGCCACCACCTGCCCCGAAATCAATGACGGGGGAACTCCAGGGCCAGGCACCGTAAACTGTCCCGAATAAAACAGGTTGCCTACCTTTTTGTTTATGATGGAGGGTTTTAAATTGGCCGTTTGCCGGATCGTATTTGCCAACCCGTAGGCGTTTCCTTTAAAAGCGTGATAATCGGAAATAAAATCAGCGTGGGCGTACGATCTTTTATATACAATATTTTCACGAACGGTCTCCCCGATAAGCGATTCCATCCTGCTGATCACGAGGTCAAAATATTTGTCGCGTGTGCTTTCGTTATCCGTTAGGCCAGGTGCTACCGGTATCAATACAAAAATATTTTCATGGCCAGGCGGTGCCACGGTAGGATCGGTTTTCGATGGGCAGGAAACATAAAACAGCGGATCGCTTGGCCACTGTGGGG
Organism: Cytophagales bacterium; assembly: GCA_031422215.1. Taxonomy (GTDB): domain Bacteria; phylum Bacteroidota; class Bacteroidia; order Cytophagales; family Cyclobacteriaceae; genus ELB16-189. The sequence continues at coordinate 2,732 of JANOQB010000398.1, forward strand.
TTTCATAAATTTCTTTTGCGTGAAGCCCAAAGTCTTTGTCGAAGAAAAGGTTATGATGAAGCAGGTTCTTTATTCTTTTGTTCACGCCCAAATAAAAAATCAGGCTGCCGGGTG
>JANOQB010000399.1:0-3186 GCA_031422215.1 Cytophagales bacterium
ACACGATTTTGAGTCGTGCGCGTCTACCAATTCCGCCACTCAGGCAAACGGGTTGCAAATATGATCAAACTTTAAAAACCCACCAAATCACAATTCAATAAATTTCTCCAAAGAAAATGCTTGCGACCGTTCGGCAAAGAGTGGCTTCACTCGCCCCCACACATCGGCAAACAATTGGGACTTCCGATAATTTTCAAGGGAGGCTGCCGCATCCCAATGACTCAAAGTAGTGTAACAAGTGGCATCATCCAGGTCTTTCAGCAATTGCAAATGGGTGCAGCCCGGAAAATTCCGAATAGCTTCTTTATGAAGGTTGAAGATTTGCAAAAACTCATCTGCTCCAGCTTCGGTAAAGTGCATTCTTACTATTCGGATTATCATAGATTCAGGTAATAGGCATTGGGTATTGGGCAATAGGTATTGGGTATTGGCATTTTTGAACAGGTTGTTGAACTCTCCATGTTGCAGCTTGAAGATACCAACCATTTTAAATTCAAGCTCAATCCCAATAGCTACTCAAATTCTAAATTCTGACTTCTGATTTCTATATTCTACCTTCTTCTAACTCTACTCCTCAAAAGAAATACTCACCGGGCTATCATACGTCAAGCCAAGTAACTCGCAGCCGTTGCCTTTATATATACCTATTTCCAAAAAATTCAGACTGTTGAACAGCACAAAGCAATCACCTTGGTCGGCTTGGTAGTAGTTGGAATGTATGCGCTTAAATTTTTCTCCTCCAAACTGGATGGTGAACGACTTTCCTTTGCTCAAAATATCAAAATCTTGTTTGGGTATATTGGTCACCAAGTTACCAAAATTATCTACCCTCACCACGTGGCCGGCAATTATCCGCCTGGTAGCTTTCACTTGGCGGTTGAGCATTTTTTTATACGTCTCGATAGATTTCCCCAATGTAGTGATGGCCACACCACTGGCCAATCGTGCTGCGGCAGGTGCCAGTATATCCTTTTCTGGAAACGTGGTTTGTATTGGGATAACCACATTGAGCGATACGGCATGCTGGTGATTTTTGTCACTGACCAGTCCAAGCAACCCATTGTTTGCTCCAACAAAAAAATGATCCTCCAACTGAACGGCAATGGGTTCGTCATCGCGGTTTCCGTTGGCGTCAACGCCAACAAGGTGCACCGTGCCCTTTGGAAAATCGCGGAAAACCGATTTCAGTACGAAGGCACCATGGGCAATGTCGCACGGCATTATTTTATGACTGATGTCGATCACGTTGAGGCCGGGATTGACACTTGCTATTTTGGCTTTGATGGCCGCCACATAATGGTCTGTTTCTCCGCTATCGGTCAGTAATGTTACGATGGCCATCTGTGATCAGTAACTGTATGTTTTTTAAGCAAACCGGGATTTGTTTACTTTTGCGTATCAAAATTAAGTTATTTCAATTCATTTCACGCCATCCTTTAGAGTTACTTCCTTGATTGAGAAAACCATTACCATAGAAAACATTCACCTCACCGATTTTTTGGGAGTTGAAAACAAGAACATGACTGAGCTGGCTGCTGCGTTTCCTAAGAGTAAAATAATTTCGCGAGGCAACGAAATCTTGGTGCGGGGCGAGGCTCCCGATATTATACAGGTTACGGATATTCTCAATTCACTGATCGATCACTTTCATCAGTTTGGCCGTGTGACCACAGAGAATGTGCGTGGCTATATTGCCCAGGAGCAACAGGAGTTTGTGCCTGAAGATTCTCCTGATGGCATTATCCTCTATGGAGCTAAAGGGTCGCCCGTAAAGGCCAAAACTGTTAACCAACAGAAACTTGTTAAGGCGATAAAGGATTTTGACCTCGTGTTTGCCTTGGGCCCTGCCGGCACGGGCAAAACGTTTGTTTCTGTGGCCATGGCGATAAAGGCGTTGAAGAATAAACAGGTAAAGAAAATAATCATTACGCGCCCCGCGGTGGAGGCCGGGGAGAACCTGGGGTTTTTGCCTGGCGACCTAAAAGAAAAAATTGATCCTTATCTTAGACCTATCTATGATGCGCTCAACGATTTGGTGCCGTTCGAAAAGCTCAAGTATTACATGGAGCGTGAGATCATAGAGATTGCACCGCTTGCTTACATGCGCGGACGAACGTTGAACAACGCCTTCATCTTGCTTGACGAAGCACAGAACACCACGCCCATGCAAATGAAAATGTTCCTCACCCGTATGGGCCCCGATTCAAAAATGGTAGTGACAGGCGACACCTCGCAAATTGATTTGCCACACAACCAACGCTCTGGTTTAAAGGAGGCTGTACGGATTTTGATGGAGGTAAATTCTATCGGCTTTGTTGAGCTGACCGAACGAGATGTAGTGAGGCATCGCTTGGTAAGAGATATAATTGAAGCCTACGGAAAAAACGAAGCTAATGCCTAATTCTCAATGCCAATTTCTAAATTCTAAATCCCGACTCCTACCTAATACCCAATTCCCAACGCCTAATCCCTAATCCAATGCCAGCCTATATTATTGCCGAAGTTTCGATTCACAATCCAGTAGAGTACGAGGATTATAAAAAGTTGACTCCACAATCTTTGAAACCATTTGATGGAAAGTTTATTGTGCGTGGTGGCAAGACCGAAACCATGGAAGGTGACTGGAACCCAGAGCGTGTGGTAGTGATTGAGTTTCCAACCGTGCATCAAGCCAAAGCCTGGTGGAATTCGGAGGGCTATGCCCCGGCCAAAGCACTCCGGCAACGCACCGCTCATACTAAAATGCTTCTGGTGCCTGGTGTTGAATAATGTTAACGGTAAGTGGTGAAGTGTCAAAACTTTCGCATAGCTCCTGATCGGGATTGTTGTATGGATTGAAAGTAAAATTTTACTTTTGCCCCCAAGCCCGAAAAATACCTTAACAAGAATTTTAAATACCCGCAAATGCAAATCCTTTTGCGCAATTTTCCGTTAGCTAAACGCGTATGCCTGAAAAGAGTAGCATTTTTGATATGATCGGCCCGGTAATGATTGGCCCCTCCAGTTCGCATACAGCCGGAGTAGTGCGCGTTGCAAAAGTGGCCTCCAAAATTTTAGGTGCCGTGCCCGATAGTGCAGAAATAATTTTCTACAATTCATTTGCAAGAACTTACGAAGGCCATGGCAGCGACCGTGCAATCCTGGCCGGCCTCATGGATTTCAATACCGATGACAAAAGGATCCGGG
>JANOQB010000400.1:0-2408 GCA_031422215.1 Cytophagales bacterium
AAAACCTGAAACTGGATTTGATCAGGCGATTTGTGGAGTTGCCCAATCCCTCGGTGTTCCTGGTTTTGTCGAAAGTGAAGTTTCCATACGTGCAAACATTGATGCCCGTGGCCAAGCGTTTGTTGGTAAGGCAGATTACTAAAGCGGCCTAAAATAAAAAACCCAGTCGAAGAACTGGGTTTGGTTTTTATACAAGTAGAAAATTATTTTGCCGTGTCGGCAGGCAAGGCTGGTGTTTCTGTTTTTTTCAGATCAATGCCCACACCTTGTTGTTCTTTTGCTTTCTCGAGTATTTCATCGGGAGTGCCACCACTGGGCGATGAAAAATTTGTGGCCAATGCAAACACCATGATGCCAATGGCAAGCCCCCAGGTAACGCGCTCCAACAAGTCACCGGTTTTTTTTACACCGATAAGGTTGCTTGCGCCCGATCCGCCAAATTGGTTGGAAAGTCCTCCGCCTTTGGAATTTTGAGCTAAAACAACCAAAACCAAAAGGATGGAACAGAAAATTGCGAGGCTGACGTATAAGATATACATATTACTTTTTAAGGTCTTCGATTTGAGACGCAAAGTAAGCCTTTTTTTGCGGAAACTTCCAAATCAGTTTCTTAAACACTTCTATGGCCTTATCTTTTTTTCCTTGTTTGATGAGAATTTGTGCGAGGGTTTCTGATATGATGTTTTCGCCATAGATGAGGCTTTTTTCGGAGAGGTCATCTTTTTGTGATGCGGGTGCTTCCGCAGCTACTTTTCCTTTTATGGAGGGCTGGGTTTTTATAAACTGGTCTATGATTTCAATTTGTTCTTTTTGTTTTGGCCCTTCGGGCTTTATCTTTTTTTTGGAATTTTTTATTTCTGAAAGCAGGTCTTCTCCGGAATCTGTTTGCTTTAATTTTTTTTTCTGATCTATCTTCTCCGAAATTGGTTCAGCGTTCGAAGTCCCATTCTCTAAGTTCTTAAAGGTTTCTTCAAACTGATGCCTTAAGTCTTTCAGCCTAGCGAGGTCATGCGCGAGTTCTTCATACAACAAGTCACCCGAAAGATCAGCAGATGGTTCAGCAGGATGAGCGGGTGCGATATTGGGTGGAGGAAATTCTACGTTAGCTTCTGCAACCAGTGGCGCAATGGCCGCAACCGTTTCGGTTTTGATGGGCTCCGAAACTTCTGCTTTTCTTTCCAGTGGCGAAGCCGACATTACGGACTTAAAAACAGCCCGGTCGGTTGTATAGATTGCTGCCAGGTGCAATTGATCTTCTTTGTCGGGCAATAGGTTGTCTTGTGTGGCGCGGGCAGCCAAACTCCGGATCACCTGGCTATAAGGAAATTCTTTTTCAAGGGAAAGTAAATCGTTTGCTTCTTCGCCCGTAAGCGCAGTAAAATTTTCTGTGATTGATTTGAAGCGATGCTTTTCCAATTTCTTTGTGAGAGGAAAGTAAATGTAATCCAAAATACAACTCAGTGCAAGGCTTAGGGGCTGCATTGCATTTTCTTATTGTGGAAGCACTTCCCGGTTTACACAATGAGGTACGTTTCCATTCTTATAAAATCCGATGATGTTTTCAGCCGCGACCCTTGCCATACCATTTCTAGCTTCTACCGTGGCGGAACCTATGTGCGGAAGAACGGCAGCATTGTGCATGGAGAGCAGGGGGTTGTCGGCATGCATAGGTTCAGGATTTGTTACATCCAACCCTGCCCCCCAGATGGTGCCGGATTGTAATGCCTGAATGAGGTCCTCTTCGTTGTGAACTCCGCCCCGCGATGTGTTGATGAAGATGGCGCTCTTTTTCATTTTGCCAAAAGCATCTTTATTGAAAATCCCTCGGGTTTCATCGCTTAATACGCTGTGCACAGAAAGCACATCACTCTGTTTCAACAAGTCGTCAAAGCCAACCCACGTGGCACCAAAAGTCTTTTCTGCTTCAAGGTTACGGTGCCTGCTGTGATAAATTATTTTCATGTTGTAAGCACCACGGCAGCGTTGGGCCATCACCTGGCCTATCCTTCCAAAACCAAAAACACCCAGTGTCTTTCCGCTTAGCTCAATGCCCAAATTTTTTAGCGGCTCAAATTGTTTCCACTCGCCCCGTGCAATGGTGTTATGATTATAAAACATCTTTCGCGACACAGCAATCATCAACCCAAAGGCCACATCGGCAGTGGCGTTGCTCAGCACATCGGGTGTGTTGCCAATGGGAATGCCCAACTGTGTTGCCTCGGCCACATCAATATTATCGTAGCCAACCGCAAACTGCGCGATGATTTCCAAATGCCCACACTGACTGAAAAAATATTTGTCGATCTTATCTGCGCCTAGCGGCAGCAGCGCGTTTACTTGCTAGGCCCGCTCTATCAATTGCGCCTGCTTCAAGGGGCCGTCTCCTTCCCACACGCTTACCTCAATGC
>JANOQB010000401.1:0-23700 GCA_031422215.1 Cytophagales bacterium
TCCTATCCTGGTTGAGGTTACTAACAACGGATTAAAATCCGTTGTTAAAATATGATCCGAGCCTATGGCTCTTGGATTCCCACTGCCAACCTTGTATTGATTCCAAATTCGATAAAAATAATTTCAAAGATGTGTGCATAGACAAGGGGCTTAAGCCCGTGGCAATTGATTAAGATTACAAGGGACTTTAGTCCCACGCACAAGACTGTCGTACTCCATTTTTTTCGCATGAATATAGCTTCACTTCATTATGTGCAACCAGTTTTTACAAGTAGCCAAGTCTCCCACTTTTAAATGAATATAATATACACCGCTCGTCAGGTCGGGCGCGTTCCAATCATTTTGGTAGTCTGGAGATTCAAAAACTTTTTTGCCCCAGCGATCAACCACAATCAAGTGTAGCGTAAAGCCAACAGTGGATGGAGCTATCAGGTTGGGGCCAAAGCCTATCTCGAAGTTATCGTTGTAGCCGGGCGAGCCATCGGGGGTAAATACATTTGGAATGAACAACGTATAAACCGGCAGCTGCACGGTCTCTTCAAAAGAGCAGAATTTTTTTTGTGCAATAAATTTCATCGAATACATCCCGTCCTTTTCATATATATGTTCCACTTCGGTCTCTTCTGTGATCGTTCCATCGCCAAAGTCGAAGTGAAAGATTACGTCTTTCTCGGGGGGAGTCAAGTTTTGAACTACAACAAAAGGGCGATCGATACAACTGCCCTTTAAAAGATGCTCCCATTTCAAATCAACACGCTCCAACACATTTACTAGTATCGTGTCTTTCTTTGAACAACCATTTGCATCGGTTACCGTAACAAAATATTTTGTAGTAGTTGAAGGCTTCACAAAAGGCGATGGGCTTGATGAAACAAATGAACGGTCCTCCGTAGTCCATGCATAAATACTTCCGCCCGTGGCGGTTAATTGAAACGTTGAGCCCTCGCAGATTTCAACATCATCGCCCACCTTGATTTGCTCTTTAAAATAGTTGATTGTCATGATTACAGAATCAACCTTGTTACAAGTATTCGGGTTGAAGGCTTTCAATTTTACTTTGTAAACACCCTGCTTTTTGTATGCGTGAAGTATGGAAATGGTATCGTTCTTTGTTTTTGCGAGGATGGTGCCATCATCAAAATCCCAAATAAAATTTTCACCTTTCGCGCTTAGGTTTTTAAATCGGATGGGTTCAGGAAAGCAAACATTATTGAAGCCTGGTGTGGTAAAGTTCGGTTTATAGGTTTGAAAAAAAGCACGAACATTGGGCGTTACCCCAACATTTAATGTATCTGTTTTTGAGCAGCCATTGGCATCTACAACAGTAACAAAGTATGAAGTTGTGCTGCTTGGGCGAATGACAGGAGATTGCTGCGAGGAAGAAAATGTTCCATCGCTGCTGGTCCATAAGTAACTGACACCACCGCTTGCCGTAAGTTGAAAACTATTCCCATCGCACACCATTCCATCTTTCCCCACTGAAATATTATCCTTAAAATAATTAATGATCTTGGTTGTGGAATCGGTCTGGCTGCATGTGCTCAGGTCGGTGATTTTAAGTTTTACACGATACTGTCCCGTTCGTTGGTATTGATGGATAAGCGATCTTGGGTCCGTGTCTTTCTGGGCAGCAACCGTTCCGTCACCAAAATCCCACAGGATGGTTATCCCTCCTGTGCTTAGATTTTGAAAAACGATTGAATCAGGATAGCAGACATTGTTGAACCCGGGCATTGTTAAATCCACCGAGTTGGTTTGGAGCACTGCGCGCAGGGATGACAAGTCGAATTTGAATGCCGCATTGTTACAATTCGGGCTGCGGTTTAGCCGCGATTTGGCACCCGGTGTGGTTGGAAAATCTGATGTTTGCTGGCCAGTTGTATTGCCAAAATTGCAACCCGAACATACGGAATGATATACAATGCCAAACTTATCGAAGCGCGAGGTTCCTCCGTCCACATGCGTTTTTGAAGAATTGCCTCCCAGGTAAGTTGAGTACACCAACTTAGTGGCATCTCCGTTGAGTACCATAAAATAAAAATCAGAACCCGTTGTGGTTTTTTGAAAGGCATCGCTGGTGATGGGCATACCAAAAGTGGTGCTTTGCCAAAAGCCGGTGCTGGGGCTTGAGTTAACAAAGCCTCCCCAACCCGCCATGTAAATGTTATCGCATTCGTTCACTAAAAAAGCGGTGGGGGAAATATTTGGTATCACCAAACCATTAGTTGACCCTGAACCAAAAACGGTTGAGAATTCCAACACACTTAAGTCGGGAGAAAATTTTTGCAGAAACTGTCCGCTGTTTGGATTCTTGTAAACCCCAGATGTTGTTGGCATTTGGCCAGCGGTCTGTCCATAACAAAACACATTTCCATTGGCGTTGAGATCCACAAAATAAACCTGGTCGAATGAGATCGTGCCAGTGAAAGTAGCATTCATTATGGCGCTCCCATCGGCAGCCACGCGGGCAAGCCAGCCATCCACAATGCCGTTGAAAATAGTTTGATATGCTCCAGCCGTTACCGGAAAATTAACACTGGTAGTTCCTCCGGCCAGCACTATGTTTTTATTGTTGTCAAATTTTATGGAATAGGCGGCATCAAAACCCGATCCGCCCAGGTAGCTCGACCAAATTATGGATGATAAATCAGGTGCCAGCTTCATTACAATGCCATCGGTGGTTCCCCCGTTAAAAGAATTATCAAAGGCATTTACAATGGGAAAGTTATTGGAGGACGTAACCGAACTGATATAAACACTGCCCACCTCATCGGTAATTACATCGCCCCGCATTTCATCTCCATAGTTTGCCACCAATGGGCCACCCGATTGTTTAGGAAGATTCAAGCCGTCATTGCCCGAACCTCCAAGAAAAGTTGACCCCACCAACTGATTTCCACCGGGCGACAATCGTGTAAGCACAATATCCCATTGGTCTTCGGTATTGAGCACCCGATTAAAAATGGTGGTACCGAAGTTAAATGTTTTGTCGAATGCGTTGACACTGGTTGGGTAATTGGGTGAACTGGAAACACCCAGCACAATCAAATCGCCCGAAGTTTTATCAACCACCAGGCTTTCGGGCGAATCGTTGTTGACACCGCCCAGGTGGGTGGCATATAAAAATTTTGTTCCTGCCGAATCATATTTAATGATGGCCATATCAAAGATTCCTTTGTTTGTGGTTTGAAACGCCCCCACGGTAGCCGGGAAAAATCCTCCGAGGGCTTGATGTGTTACGCCAGCCGAATACAGTGTGCCATGTTCACCGGGCGTTGCGGTACTTCCCCAATTGTCGGCCGTAGAGCCGGAGTAAGTTGAAAAAATCAAGAGCGGGTCAATGATCAATGTGCGGCACTCATCGTAATCATCAGGAAAAGAAAATGAAGCAATGTTGTGATCGAGCCGGTATTCGCTTGGCACGGTTTGTTTGCTATCGCCATTTGCCTGATAGGAAAACGGTTTTAGCTCAGTAAGTGAGCCGACCGTTGTTTTGATTTCTAAATTATAATCATCCGATTTTTCAATACCGTCCACTCCGCAGTATTCAATTTTTATTTGCGATGGATCGGCCCCTGGCCTTACTATGAAATCGTATTTTAGATTTTTTCCAACCGATGAAATTCGGAAATCAATTCCATCATAAATATCCTGATAAAGGATGGATGCAAATGCCAACGCATTCGTAGCCCACCGGCAGGAATCATTGCCGAGGAAATAATTAGTGTAGCCATCCAAAGGCATTCCCTCCGTTGGTTTTGATTGGTGGTTCGATCCTAAAAAATTTATTTGGAAGTAGTGGGCAGCCAGGGGTTCCGTGGCCGGTTGCCCGTTTGATTCATTGATTGCGTGATGGCCCACCAAATGCTGGCGTTCCGATGCCTCCATATCCACTAACAAAACCGAAAACCCTTTGGCCGAAACGCCCACCCGTCCGCCAGGCACCTGGGCTTGAAAATCAATGTCCTCATTCCATTGGCCTTTGTTCTCGATAAACCGCAGGTTTTGATTATCCTGGCTGAAAGAATAAATCGAAGTCAATAAAAGCAAAATAGCTACTCGCATAACTTCGCTAATATACTAAAATGGACAAAGGGGTTTTCGAGCGGGGTGCGAATTACTTATACAAAAAAAATCATGGCTACAAACCTCGGTGGCAACTCAACGAAAACGGGTGAGTTAAACCATTTTGATTTTTACGAAAGCACTCGCCTTACTACACAAAGGCTATTGCAAGCCATTTGCGATTACCTTAATTTTATGAGGTCAAACCAAAATAATTATGACAGAATTAATCATAAACAAGAAGAAGTTCTTAATCATTCTAAAAAGAGATTATGAGTCCTTGCAAAAAGCGGCAGCCTTAAAGAACAAGCCCGAAAAACAATTGTCGCTGACGGTGGCACGCGCCTATTCAAAAACCCTTATCCGAAAATGGGCAAAAGAAAAATCACTATAAAACTTTCGGTGGCCAAAAGTATTGCTATGGCCTCTTGGTATATCGAATCAAAAAGGAATGATACAAACTGCCGAAAATTTTTCGGACAGCATTTACGATTTCATAGAAGCATTATCGGACGAAAGAAAATCATACCCACTTTGTAAAGACCCTAGGCGGTCACAGTTAGGTTTTAAGTGTGTCAACTATAATAAAAAGTACACGATAGTTCTTATTGAATCCGAATCAGAAATAACCATCTGTGAATTTATCGCCTCTAAATTGATTTGGTGGTAATTCCACTTCTCAACATTCGCATTTCATTCACCAAGTAAAAATCGCTGTTCGGCATTTCCAGTGTTTGAACTACGATAAAACGGGCGTGCAATCCGTTTCAATCCAACCCCACATCCCCCTCTCTCACCCCCACCACCTCAACCCGTGGTGGCAACAACTTATACATCACAGGCGTAACCAACCGCGATAATAACGTAGAACTTATCAAACCACCTATCAGCACCAACGCCAACGGTGAGTACAACGGGTTGCCCTCAACCGCTAACGGTATCAATCCACCAATCGCAGTCAATGACGTAAGCACTATTGGCACAAACCGGATTTCTCCCGCTTGCTCAATCGCTTCTTGAAGCGGCACGCCACGCTCGCGCAGTTGGTTCGTGAAGTCAACCAACAAAATAGAGTTCTTCACTTCAATGCCCACCAGCGCAATCAATCCAACAATCGCCACGAAGCTCATCGGGTTGCCGGTAATCAACAACATCAGTATCGAACCGATCACGCCCAGCGGAATAACCGACAACACAATGAGTGTGCTTTTAAAATTTCCAAACTCCAACACCAGCACCGCAATGAAGCCAAAAACCGTTATCAATATTATTGTGCCCAACCCACCAAACGACTCTTGTTTATTTTCAAGCTCGCCTGCGGCCACATAACGATACCCAGGCGGAAACGGAAAAACATCCAATGCCTTGATGGCCGCATTGTTCACATCATCATACAAAAACCCACTCTTCACAAAAGACGAAACCGTGGCGTATCTGATTTTATCATAGTGCCTGATCAGGTTTGGCGATGTTTCAAATTCCACGGTGGCCACTTGCCGCAACGGAATTGTGTGGCCGCTCATTGAAGTCACATACAGTTTTTCGAACACCGAGTAATCCGCCAATTCACTTTCTTTGGGAATGGAAACATTGATGTTGATTTCATCCTGTCCTTCGCCTGGTGTAAACTTTCCAATGTTAATGCCCGCAATGCCAAGCCGCACCGTTTTGTCAATCTCGCTTATCGCAATGCCAAGCATGCCCGCCTTCTCCTTGTTGATTTTAATTTTCAAATCGGTTTGCCGAGTGCCCAGCGGATTGTCCACATAAATGGATCCCGGTATTTTCTTTATCAAGTCCTCCACCTTCATGGACAAACTCCGGAGCGTGTCGAGGTTGTCGCCAAAAATCCGAATGGCAACGGGTGCCTCCAGTGGTGGCCCCTGTTCAAAATCTTTCACCTTGATTTGCGCATTGGGATAGAACATAAACGTATCGCGCAGCCTATCAATGAGGGCCGTCTTTTCACCCGGGCTCATGTCGAAACACTGAACAAAGAACTGACTGTAGCTGGTGCTCTCGTTGCGTTGTATTTCATTGTAATAGACACGCGGGTTTCCCTTGCCCACGTTGGCCGTAAAATATTTTATCTCCTTTATCTTGGCGAGTTCGCTTTCTACATAACGTGCCACGCGATCTGTTTCATCCAAACTTGAACTGCTTGCCGTTTCTATATTGATCAAAAATTGAGGCTTCTCCGATTTCGGGAACAACGAAAACCCCACCAACGGAAACAACGCAAGGCTCCCCACAAACAGCACGAGGGCAATTGCCAAGGTGATGACCGGATTGCGAAGCGCAGCATGCAACGCCTTGCCATATGTGCCGCTGATTCCTTTCTTCATCGCTCGCAGAAAAATATTTCCTTCCGGGTTCACATGGTTCTTCAACAAGCGGCTCGACAAAAATGGCACGATGGTGAGAGAAACGAACAGTGAGGCCAGCACGGTGCTTATGACCGCCATCGGCAGGCTCCGAATAAAATCACCCGCAGCTTCTGGCAAAAACATCAGCGGAAGAAACGCGAGTATCAACGTAACCGTGCAGCCGATCACCGCCAACCCAATTTGTTTGGTTGCTTCAATCGCTGCTTGCATTTTTGTGCGGCCCGCCCTCAGGTAGCGCTCAATGTTTTCAATCACCACGATCGAGTCGTCCACCAAAATCCCCAACGACACGATCAAGCCCACCACACTCAGTTGATTGATGGTGTAACCAAACATATCCAACAAAAACAAACCCGACAAAATAGAAAGCGGTATGGAAATCATCACCACCAAAGCCGCGCGGTTCCCCAAGGGCAATAGTGTGATGGACACCAACAAAATCGCAATCAAAAAATCTTTGCTGAACTGCGTGAGCCGTTTCGACACGCTTGCGGACTGGTCAAAATTTTTCACCATCTTAATGTGCGATGGCAACGACTTGGCAAAACTTTCCATCAGTGGGTTCACTTTGTCCGCAACTTCAAAAATATTTTGACCGGGTTTTTGATTGGCCGTAATCAGCACCGCACGCTTTCCGTTCAGCCGCGCAATGTGGCTACGGTCTTCATAGCCCGCCTCTACCGTTGCCACATCCTTTAGCAAAACAATTTTCCCTGCGGCAGCATATATGATGGTGTTCTTGATTTCGTCCAGGCTTTTATATTCACCACTTGTCTTCACATTAAACTTGCGCACGTTTACTTGCACATTGCCGCCAGGGATATTGATGTTCTCACTTTGCAGTGCGCCCATCACCGCATTCACCGGAATGTGGTTCAGTGCCATCTTCTCAATGTTCAGTGAAACGCGCACTTGTTGCTCGGGGTAGCCGTGCGTGGCAATGCCTTTCAATCCTTTTATTTTTTCCAGTTCATCTTCCAGCCGCTCCACATAACTTTCCATTTCGCGGTACGAAGCCGTTTCCGAAACAAGTGCCACTTGAAAAATTGCCACATCAGTGGAACTGAATTTCAAGATCTTAATCGCAAAGATATCTTGTGGCAACTCCCGTTGCAGCGCGTTCATTTCGCGCACCACCTCCTGATATTTCTGTTCATAGTCCGACCCATGTTTAAAGTCCACGCGGAAAACAGCGAGCCCATCGTTCACATGAGTGATAAGTTTTTTGATATCCTCCATCTCATTTATTCTTTTTTCAATGGGGTCCACCACCAACTTCTCCATATCCACTGGGCTCGTGCCCGGATAAATCACAGCAATTGAAAACGAAGGCTGCACCATCTCCGGGTCCTCTCCCCGCGGCATGTTCAAAAGCGAATTCACCCCCAGCGCAATCATCAACACAAAAATGATAAGCGTGAACTGATAATTTTTTACAGAGAATTCTACAATCTTCATACTGTATTATTTTTACATTCTGAGGGAGTCAACCACTGAAGATAATCCCATCGTCATGGCGAAGGATTACCGACCACCGATTACCAACCCATAATCACCGACCACTTTTTGTCAAAAAATATCCCGCAACGTAAAGTGGAACAATCGAAATATCCTTGATATCTCCAAACTTTTCCATCGACACCCGTATCCCTTTGCACTTTTTTGGCACCATAAAAAATTACTATTACTGAAATATTGGCATCATAAAATGACTGTAAAAGCAATTTTTTGGCATCGTAAAACCAATTGCGAAGAACCTCGCAGCCCTTGACCGCAAGCCCTTTCGAAGCACTTAGCACCACACCCCAATCACACTTTCCCCAAAGTCTCACAAAACAGTCTATGCCTTACTGCCTACTGCCCACGGCCTCACTGCCTACTCTTACCACCACAACTCCCTCGGTCAAAAACCCCGACCCAGAACTGATCACTTCTTCCACACCCTCCAACCCTTCGGACACATACGCCATCCCGTCCTTTATATAAGCCACCTTCACCTGAATTTTTTTTATATGTTTCCCGTCCTCCAGCAGCACAAACACAAAAGCATTCCGCCCCAATCCCTCCACCAATGCATCAATAGGAATAGGCGTTAGCAGAATAGTTTTCGCTGGCATCACTTCCACCGAAGCAAACAATCCCGAAGCCAGCCTGTTGGCAGTTTTGGAAATGCTCACCTCTACCGGATACAACCCCGTGAACGGGTCCGCACCCTCACCAATCAAACTCACCTCGCCACTGCTCATTTCGCCTGCAAAAGCATCCAAAGCAATCCGCGCTTTGTTGCCTACTTGCAACCTCACCCAGTCCACATCCGGCACCGACAATTTTATTATCCATTCATTTTGCCCTGCTGAGTTTTGCATGAACACAGGCGCACCCGGTGCAGCCAACTCCCCCTCGTTCAAAAATTTTTTCAAAATCTTTCCCGCACTGGTAGCCTTGATGGAAGCATAATCTTTGTTAAACTCCGCAATGGTTTTTGTTTGCACCGCCACATCATAAGATGTCTTCGTGTTCTGCACCATCTCCAGTGTAGCAGCCGAATCTTTGTACAACCGCTCCACCCGCTGCAAGTCGCGCGACAACTTCTCCACATTATTTTTCGCTTGGCCCACCTGCGCTTCAATCTCCGTCAAGTCAAGCACCGCCAACAATTGTCCCTTCACCACCGATTGCCCTTCCTTCACAAAAATTTTTTTCACAACCCCACCCACCTTAAACGCCAACCTGGCTTCACTCCTCGTAGCCACCAAGCCCGACCCCACCACGGGAATAGAAACCTCCACCGCTTTTATCGGAGTCACCTTTACGGGCACCGCCCCTTCATCGAACACAAGCTCCGACTGCTTTTCCTTTTTGGCCTCTTGTTGTTGACAAGTAAAAAGTGTTACACCAACAATGAATGGAATACCGATGTAGAAGATTATTTTTTTCATAACACACTCTGTTGCTCTATATGTTGCTATAATTCTGACTCTAAAATTCTTACTTCTTCCTATAGGCTCAAACCCCTGCCACCGCCTTCATCAACCCCGCCTCTCTCCTCAACACCTCATACCGCACAACCGAAAGCGACAGCTTGGCCATCATCAATTTATTCTGTGCATCCAACAGTTCGATAAGCAACGCCTGCCCCTCCCTATATTTTGAATTGACGATCAGAAAAGCCCGCTCGGCACTCCGCACACCCGCTTGCGAAGCCAGAAAGGATTTCTCTGCCGCCTTCAACTCCTGATTGGCCTGTATAACTTCCAACTCGATTTGCTTCTTCGTTTGGCTCAAGCGGTTTTCTAAAAGTTGCTGGTCAAGCTGAGATTGCCTCGCTTTCGATTTTTTCTCGCCACCATGAAACAAATCCCACGTGAAGTTGAATTGCACCAACGCATATTGTTGCTCACTGTTGAATTTGTATTGAAACCCCTGATAGCCCAAGTCGGCAACGGCAGAAAGTTTAGGCAAATATTTGTTTCCATTGGCCATGCCAATCAGCACATCGTTGGCGCGGGCTGCCCCTTCCAATTGTTTTATCTCTTGTCTGTTGGCCCACGCTTGTTTCGTTTGCTCATCGATCCTTTCATCCGGTGAAAGGCCAGCCACCAGAACCGAGTCTTTCAAAATTTGCTCCGACCAATCGCGGTTGAGCAAAAAATTGAAATACGCTTTCGCTGTTTGATTGTTCTTCTCAGCCTCTGCCAATTGCTGCTCTATTTTGCTCAACTCATATTCGGACGATAGCAGCACATCGCGGGTAACTTTATTGTTGGCCACCAATTTCCCATTGAGTTGCACCAGCTCGCCCAAAAATTTCTTGGTGCTTTCCAACACTTGAATGGCTTCCTCACTTTGCAAAAACTGAAAGTAAGAAGATGTTATAGAATAGCGCAGTTCGTTTTCGTAAGCATTCTTCTTCGCCTGTTGCACGGTTATCAATTCCTTCTGCGCTTTGTAACCATAATAAATATCGGAGTTGAACAACGGTTGAATCACCCGCAGCTTTGTATCGTGAAAATTGTTGGGAAGGAATTGCGTGGTGGAATTTTCTATCTGTGGAAAATTGTTTGTGCCCGTTAATTGATTGAGTGTGGAATAAACAGGGTTCATCAAATCGCCAACAGGAATCGTAATGGTGCGCCCTCCGTTCGCCAAAGTATAAGAAGAGTTGGCCGACACCTGCGGAAGGAACAATGAACGCGATTGACTAAGCCCAGAAAAACTTTTCTCCACATTCAATGCCTCCTGTTGCAATTGCAGATTGTTCTTCAACCCTTCACTGATATAATTTTCCAAGACCCCCGACTGCCCCTGTGCAAGTTGAAATGAAAAATAGAAAATGATAAGTAGGAGTACCTTCATAAAATACTTCATAGCACCGGACCGAAAGCCGGAAGCCGGTAGCCTAAAGCCCTGCCACCAAAGCCTGAAGCCTGAAAGCTGCAGTCGGGAACCAATATTCATTATCCTTTTCATCGTTAATAGAATAAACAGTGTTCAGTAAAACGCCAAATTTTTTTATAGGTTGCCCAAAACTTTAACAAATTGTTCAAACGAATCGCGGGTAATCGTGGGCTGCAACTCATCGGGATAAATCCTCAAGCGGTTTTGCAACTCCAGCGAGCAAAGCCCATGCACAAAACTCCAAATCGTGAGCGATAAAATCTGTGCGTCCAATTTCTTGAACCGCCCTTGTGCCTTGCACTCCGCCACCAACCCTTCCAGGAACGCATGTGCCTTCGTCCCTTCGGGCCATTTATCTTTGTTTAAATGACAATCCATAGGGGCCATGGTGATGAACATAATGTCATAGTATTTGGGATATTTCCTTGCGAAAGCCATGAACTTCCGCCCCAGCGCAACCAACCTCTTGAACGGGTCTTTGATGGAAACCAAATCTGCCACATACTCATTAAAGACTTTGAACGCCTCTGTGTGCAGCGCATAAAAGATTTCATTCTTGTCCTTAAAGTAGAGATAGATAGTCGCAGGACTATACTCAATATCCACCGCAATATTCCTGATGCTCACATCATCAAACCCCTTATCCACAAAAATTTTGTGAGCCGATTTGAGGATACGGGCTCGCATATCCTCCCTGTTCCGTTCCTTTCGCTCTTTCAGTCCCATGGTTGGCTTATACGGACAAAACTACTGAACGGTGTTCAGGATCTGCAATTTTTTTAATATTTTTTTGAATTGCGTTTTGTTAATATCCATTCCTGTGAGCAGACCGAGCAAGCAAAAGGCAGTTTACGAAAATTCTCCGGGGCAGGTAACGCGGAGCCAGAAATTACTTCCTTAATAGAGGCAACGCCCTTATTCTTATCCTCGACTCTTCAATGATAAGGATACAGCCCGCCTCCAATTGATCGTCAATAGTCAAAGTGAGATTCAAACGTGGCAATTCAATCTGTCGAAGTGGATTTCGTTCGGAACCCTTTTTAAAAAGAATTATAGATGGTTTGGTTGAATTGCTATCAGCCATTAACAAGGCAAAGTCAGTATCGGCTGAAATGATAATCCTATTTCCTCTTTAGCTCTTTCAAAAATTATTGAATCGGCTGCAGTTTGCAATTATAATCACGCACATGCACAGAGTCGTGCCCTAAATTTTTCATACCGATGGCAACGAAGGGCGAAATGGCATTGTCCACTAAAAACCTCCCCTACTTCAACTCATCTGTAAAATGCTTTCTTGATTTTTCCTTCCCAAATTTTTCTTTGTTGAAAGATTCGGAGTTGCCTTTCGAAATGGAAAGTGATTTGAATTCATCTCCCTTCATCACCTTGGCTTGATACAAAATCTGGCCAACATGATGGGGATAGTGTGCAAGTTGTCGTTGGATGGCTTCGAGCACTGATTGGCCTTCGTTACGGATATAAATAATTTTGGAAAGATCGTTGGTTGAAATATTCTCAACGGCCAGGAACAAACAATCCCAACCCTTCTCCCATGCTGCCATCATGGTTTTCCTGTCGGGATACGATTCATCAAACTCTGCTTCGCGTTTGCGCCAGGGTTTTTCGCCATCGGAGTTTAAAAAATCAGTCCAGCGAGAAAGCATATTACCGCTCAAGTGATGGACGATCAACGCTATACTGTTGCTTGCTTCATTGGGTTTGCGCAACACCTCCTCATCAGTTAATTGCGCCATGGCACCCTCGCCCAATTTTTTATAATAGCGAAACAGCTTGATGGCACTTTCTAAGAATATTTCGTCATTGGATTTCTGCATGTTCATCAGCATTTTGTTTCTCACTTGGCACGGGGCCACGCGGATTCTGTGCTTCGTACTTCTTTCTGAGTTCGGCTGCCTCTTTCTTATTTTTGGAATGAAGGATATGCTTAGGCACTTCTTTCAAATCCCAGATCAAACCAACGGCCGCCAACCCACGAAGGATGTAGTAGGTGATGTCAATCTCCCACCAGAAAAAACCCTGGCGCGAAGCCGTTTCATAATAGTGATGATTGTTGTGCCACCCTTCGCCCATCGTTATCAAGGCAAGCACCACACTGTTTTTTGATTCGTCATTGGTTTCGTAGCGAGGCTTTCCAAACTTGTGCATGATGGAGTTGATTGAAAACGTGCCGTGGTATAAAATCACCGTGCTCAAAAAGAATCCTATGAACAACGTGCTAAATCCTGCTGCGGTAAACATCGTGAGTATGCTTCCGCCATTTACAATCCCGCCAAGGGCAGTAACAACAACGGCAAGCATGGTAGGTGCCACCAGATAGTGTTTGTTCAACCAAACCAGTTCCGGATATTTTGCATAATCGCCAATCACTTTATAATCCGTTTCTTTAAAGTCGGGGCCAACAATCCAGCCGATGTGCGAATACCAGAAGCCATAAATTTTCATCGAGTGCGGGTCGGCTGGCGTGTCGCTGTGGCGATGATGGTGACGGTGATGCGCTGCCCACCAAAGCGCTCCTTTCTGTGCCGTGGTTTGGGCCATGAATGCAATCACAAATTGAAACCATCGCGAAGTTTTATACGACTTGTGTGCGAAGTAGCGATGGTAGCCGCCCGTTACCCAAAACATGCGGAAGAAATATAAAAAGATGCACACCATCCAATCGAAAAAAGTAGCACCCGTCAATAGTGCGCCCAACGGAAGCAAATGGATAATGGCAAACGCAATCTCTTGTTTCAATATTGGTTTTCTTCTTGCCTCTGGTATTGCCGCTTCATGTGCCATGATGTTAGGATTGATTTGGCTACAAAGATAAGGCGAATTGAATGGAATAATTCCAGGAAGAAACCATAATCAATTATTCGCATGCAAACGAACGTTCAAAACATCGGTGAATTGCCCCAACAAACGAATTCTGCCCAGGCAGCTCGCAACAAAAAATTAATCTGCCGGATAGTTGATGCCCGCTTTGGCGCGGATCGTATCCAATGTTTGCATCATCAACAGCGTGTGATGGTGAGTGATCACGGGGCTCTCGATAAGATTTTTTTTCAAACATTCATTCACATGCCTGGCCTCATACTCGTAGCCATTGCCCGATGCTTTTTCAAACGGAACTGTTTCGCGCGTGTCAACAATGCCGGAATAATATTCAAGTAAAGTAGTAGGTCCGTGAAAGCGGTGCGTCATTCGTATGCGGCCCTGGTCTCCGGCTATGTCGGCACCGGTGGCCAGGTTGGATGAGAGGGAACAGAACAAGTGTGCTATGGCACCACCCTTGTAAGTAAACCGGATCGCGCATTGTTCGTCAACTCCGGTTGAAGCAGGCGTCATTGCCGCATCGATTTGATCGGGCTTGCCCAACAGATCGAGGGCAAGAAAAATAGGATACACACCAATGTCCAGCAGCGCACCACCGCCCAGCGAAGGATCGTATAGCCGCGGTGGAAATGGTGGCGTGGGCTTAAAACCAAACTCAGCATTGATAAATTTTATTGATCCTATTTTTCCCTCTGCAATCATATCTTTCATTTTGAGATAGTGAGGCAACAGCCGGGTCCAGAAAGCTTCCATGATAAATGTATTTTGCGCGTTGGCAAAGTCAATCATTTCTTTAGCCTGGCGATAGTTGATGGCAAATGCTTTTTCGCACAGCACCGCTTTCTTGTGTTTCAAACACAACATCACATGCTCGTGATGAAGCGCGTGTGGTGTTGCCACATAGATCACGTCTACTTCGAGGTCGCTCACCAACGCCTCGTAGCTTCCATGAATATGTTTCGAGGGAAAATCGCTCGCGAATGCTTCGGCTGTTGAAAGCTTGCGTGCGCCCACGGCAATCAGCTCTGCATCGTCAATCAATTTGAGATCAGCGGCAAACTTTCGGGCAATACGGCCACAGCCAAGAATGCCCCAACGGATTTTTTTCATGTAGTATTTGATAAGTTAAATCTTAGCCAAATATGGCAATTGATGATTTTCCAACTTCATCATTCAAACTTCGCTAATCATCATTCGATATTCAAATTTGAATGATGAATGTTGGTGATGAATGTTCCTGTCTGTTGTCAGGCTGGGATTTTTGAAGTAGGCCAATTTCATTCCTCGTTGTCGCGTACGAGAAAACCTCCGTGATCCTCCGTGCCTCTGTGGTGAAATACTTACGCAACCTCAATCAATAATCCGGAATGTTCAAACCCAAAACAATGTCGCGCTTGCCCACCCAGGTTCCATCTGGTTTCTTTGTTAACGTGATAATACCCGATCCCCCTCTCTTACGCTGACTGCTTTTTGCTTCATCATCCAGAAAGGGATCATCCGAAAAGAGATATTCATCAATCCAATATTCATTTGTGCCTGGCTCTTTTATGATGGGATGAATGTGTTGCGGGGCACGCGAGTTTGGATAGGAGGCGGGGCGCAGCGTATAAAACTTATACTTTCCATCGGCATTGGTTTTTATCCATCCACGAATGTAGCCGTGCCTTTTTCCCCAACCAGTTTCGTTTCCCTTTACAGGATAATTTCCCTTTTGGTCGGTGTGATACACGTAGAGGATCACGTTGCTGGCCGGTGTATTTCCATCTCTTTTATAAATCGTGCCGCTGATTTCCAATGCAGGCCCCGGCTCTTTGAAATCGGGTAATGTATCCACCCACAACAATTTCTTCGAACCATACTCAAACACGGCCTCACAACCTTCGCAACCTCCACCAACCCTGCGCGAATTGTTTCCCGATTGCTGCGCCCACACATTGATTGAGCCTGTCAGCAATAATAGTATCGCAATCTTTTCCATAGATGTAAATGTTTACATCTTATATACGATAGGGCAAGTTATTTGGATAAAAAATGCAACGTGAAAATATTGCGGCCAATGCTAAATAGAAAACCCTCTTACAAACCACCACTTGAATGCCGGATCTACCACTGTGATCTCTTTTTCCATTACATCAATCACATCTTTTTGGAGGAGGGCTTGTATGGAACGTTGAATGGTGGCCGTTGTCCCCAAAGAAAATCTCTTGATCGTTTCTTTCGAGTGAAGCTCATCAACACCTTTGCAGATTGCTTTCAAAAAGTTTAGCTGATAGGTGGTAAGTCCCTCGATGATTTTTTGAAACTGAAGTTCGTTTTGTTCCCCCAACCGGGTCAGTGCCATTTCAACATCACTGTTTTTTACCTTATGCGATGAGATGTACCATAGGATTTGAAATGCATGCTGCGTGTAATACGAATGCGACTCCATCGCCCTGCAGATATCCGCAATCTGATCTTTTGAAATTTCCTTACCGGTTTTTTTAAACTTGGCCGCTACAAACGGAGTCCATTCAGCCAATTCAATTTTTTTTAGATAATGTACGGCACCAAATCTGTAAAAAGGTAAGTCAGATGATTCGAACAACTGGCTCATCAAATGACGCTTGCTTCCATATAAACAATAATGGACTTTATCGTGCCGCTGCCAATAACTCCTCAGCTTTTTTTGAAAATCTATAGGATGAGGAAAATGATTTATACTTTGAAATTCATCGATGCATACAATTAACCGGATATTTTTTTTTACGGCAATGGACTGCGACAGGTTTATTATCTCATCCTCATTCACAGAGGGGTTTGATTTAAATTTGATTGAGAATTCTGTGGTTGGGTCCGGTTGAAAGGAAAGATGTGGCAAAAGACCCTTCAGCCATTTATTGGCAAATTGAAAGGCATCGTCCATTTTGGAGTTGGTTGCCTTTAACAACGCCTGCACATACGCTTCGTGAAATTCCTCCGGTGTTCTGCACTTAAACAAATCCATAAATGCAAACTGAACTTTAGCATGCGGATAGCGCCTGGCTGCTTCCTCCACCAGCGATGACTTGCCCCACCGCCTTGATGAAATTAAAATTGTGTTTGCATTGGTATTGAATTGATGGTGCATGAATTCAATATCACGGCTGCGGTTGCAGAAATCTACCTTGCCAACCGTCTTGCCAAAAACAAAGGGGTTTTCCATACCAGATTCTTAAAAGTTACATAAATGTAAGTTACATAATTGTAACTTACAACTCTGTTACTTCTTAAGTGTGATGAGCACCTCATTCAACTTTAGCAGCGCTTCCACCGGGCTGATTGTGTTGATGTCAATCTTTTCAAGCATTTCGTAGATGGCTTTTGATTTGGGATCCATTTCAAATAAGCTCATTTGCGAGGTGGCTTTGGGCAACTCGTCAAACTTTTTGCCTGCCCTCTCCCCAGACCGTTGTTTGTCCTTTTCCAGAAAATGTAAAATCTCATTGGCACGGAGTACCACTTTATTGGGCATGCCGGCAATCTGCGCCACGTGAATCCCAAAACTGTGCTCACTCCCTCCCTCTTTTAACGTACGCATGAAAATGATCTTGTCGCCAATTTCTTTCACACTTACATTGAAATTTTTCACGCGCACCAACTCTTCTGCCAGCTGATTAAGCTCGTGATAGTGCGTGGCGAAAAGTGTTTTGGGTTTATAGTCTTTGTGGTTGTGAAGATATTCTACAATCGCCCACGCAATGGAAACACCATCGTAGGTAGAAGTGCCCCGGCCAATTTCATCCATCAAGATCAAACTGCGGTCGCTCAGGTTGTTGAGTATGCTGGCGGTCTCTGTCATTTCCACCATAAAGGTTGACTCGCCCCGCGAAAGATTATCCGATGCGCCCACGCGCGTGAACACTTTATCAACAATGCCGACCACTGCATTTTCAGCGGGAACAAAACTTCCCATTTGCGCCATCAACACGATCAACGCGGTTTGCCGGAGCAGCGCGGACTTACCGGCCATGTTGGGGCCCGTAATGATCAGGATTTGTTGCGTTTCGTTATCCAAGTATATGTCGTTGGGTACATACATCTCTCCAAGCTTTAGTTGTTTTTCAATCACCGGATGCCGGCCTGCTTTTATGGCCAATCTTTTCGACTCGCTGATTTCCGGTTTTACATATCGGTTTGATCTTGCTGTAATGGCAAACGAGAGCAGGCAATCCACTGTGGCAATGATCCGTGCGTTTTGCTGAATCTGAGAAATGTAGTCGGCCGTGTGATGCACCAATTCCAAAAAAAGTCGCTGCTCTATTACCAGCAATTTCTCTTCCGCATGAAGGATCTTTTCTTCATATACTTTCAATTCCTCCGTAATGTAGCGCTCGGCATTCACCAAGGTTTGCTTACGCATCCAATCGGCAGGCACTTTGTCTTTGTTGGCATTGCTCACCTCCAGGAAATAGCCAAACACTTTGTTGTAAGAAATCTTTAGCGAATTGATGCCCGTGCGAGCAACCTCACGTTTCTGAATTTGAAGCAAAAAATCTTTTCCCGCGAAAGCGATGGTGCGCAATTCATCCAACTCGGCATTCACACCTTCTTTGATAATGCCTCCCTGATGAATGAGCATGGGCGCATCGTCTTTCAACTCCTTCTCTATTTTCTCCAACAGAAATTCGCACTTGTTCAATTGGTCTCCCAGTTTTTTTAATTCCGCTGATGCGGATGTATCCAACAGTACCTTTATGGGAATGATTGCCCTGAGCGATCGCTTGAGTTGAATTAGTTCACGTGGATTGATCCGCCCAACGGCAACTTTTGAAATCAACCGTTCCAAGTCAGACACTTGGCGGAGTTGCTCAAGGATTTTTTCGGTGAGTTCGTGATCGTTATAAAATTGCTCCACCACGCGCAGGCGTTCGTCAATGCTTTGCTTTTCTTTCAGAGGAAGTATCATCCACTTGCGCAGGTTCCTCGATCCCATCGGGGTTACCGTTTGGTCGAGGATTTTTAACAGTGGCACCCCCCCTTCGCTGGGCGAACTTACAATCTCCAGGTTGCGCACGGTAAACTTATCGAGCCACACATATTTATCTTCATCAATGCGCGCGATGGATGAAATGTGGTGTGTGGCTTTGTGCTCGGTGGCTTCGAGGTAGTGCAGGATGGCCCCGGCTGCAATGATGGCCTCATTCATTCCATCAATACCAAACCCTTTTAGCGAGTTTGTTTTAAATTGCTGGATCAGCTTATCGTTTGCAAAATCAAATGCATACACCCAATCATCGAGGGCAAAGGTGGCGTACTCTTCGCTAAAATGGTCTTCAAATTTTTCGCGGTTCGATTTACAATAAATGATTTCGGCCGGACCAAAACTTTGGATGAGTTTATAAATATAATTTTCCGGGCCTTGTGCTGCGATAAACTCGCCCGTGCTGATGTCGAGAAACGAAACACCGAGTGCGGTTTTTCCAGAAAAAATAGAGGCGAGGAAATTATTCTTCTTTCGTTCGAGCGCGTTGTCGTTGAAAACAACACCGGGTGTCACCAACTCTGTAACGCCTCGCTTCACAATACCTTTTACAAACCGAGGGTCTTCGAGCTGATCGCAAATGGCCACGCGGTTTCCAGCCCTCACCAATTTTGGCAAGTAGGTATCGAGGGCATGATGCGGAAATCCGGCCAGCTCAATTTCGGAAGCCGATCCGTTTCCCCGCTTGGTGAGCGTAATGTCCAGCACGTTGGCTGCACGGATCGCATCTTCACCGAAGGTCTCATAAAAATCGCCCACCCTAAAAAGCAACAGCGCGCCCGGATACTTCGCCTTGATGGCACTGTATTGTTTCATTAAAGGTGTGTCCATTGCAGCGGGTCCGGCCATACTACTTCGCGTATTAACCTAGACTTGTATCGTAGAGTTGATACGTAGTACTAAGTAAGTGGCAAAATATAAAAAAGTAGGCAGTGGGCGGGTGAACTTCAAGTAAGTAATTTGTGCAACCTACTTTTCGGCAACAATCAACCACATTTTGTCACCTTTCTCTTTCCTGCGATCTACAAAGGAGTCTTGTTGTCTTAGGATGGTGAATCCTGCTTTTCGTAAATCCTCCAAAGCGAAGGTCATACCCAACTCGTGTCTTCTTTCCTGGGCCTCGCGGTTTGATTTTCTGCGCTCGTCAGCGATGGGCTCACAAAGTACAAGCCGCCCACCGGGTTTTAAAGATGCCTTGATGTGTTGAAGGATTTTATTGTGGTCATCCATCTCATGATACGTGTCCAAAATGATCACGGCATCCAACGCATTGAGCGGCAACTTTGGGTTGTCATAATCGCCCTTTATCAATTCTACATGGGTGATCTTTCGCTTTGCCAAATGGGCTTTGAGTTTATTCAACTTGGTCTGCTCTACATCCACCGCAAATACTTTTCCTGTTTTGCCCACAGTACCAGATAGTTTGATGGTGATGTAACCTTCGTGACAGCCTACATCAGCCACTTTGCTTCCGGGTTTTATATTAAGATTACGGATAAGCTCATCCGCTTTCTGCCATTTGTCTCTCGCTGTCCACGCACTCTCTGTATAGACGTTCTTACATGGATCCTGACCGAAGGAAACCGAAGACAAAACCACAAGTAAAATGACGACAATTTTTTTCATACAATTTCGATTCAGCTTTGCTAAAGTTCAATAAAATATTTTAAGAATACCTTTGCGGGATGAAGAAGTTAAAACTCGAAGAACTCGGTCGCATTTCAATTGATCAGTTTAAAGAATCTGAAAAAATACCTGTTTGTATTTTACTTGACAATGTGCGCAGCCTGCACAATGTAGGTTCCGCCTTTCGAACGGCCGATGCCTTTCGCATAGAGAAAATTTTCCTTACGGGAATAACCGGCACACCGCCCCATCGCGAAATACAAAAGACTGCATTAGGCGCTACCGAATCAGTGTATTGGGAGTATGTGGAAAATCCCGCCACAGCGGTTTTACTTTTGAAAAGCAAGGGTTACAAAATTGTGATTGTGGAACAGACCACCGACAGCATTCCGTTGCAAACTTTTTATGGCGAGCCCGGTGCAAAATATTGTCTCGTGTTTGGCAACGAAGTGCATGGCGTGAGCGAAGAAGCGATCGCCTTGGGCGATTTGGCTTTGGAGATTCCCCAACTTGGAACTAAACATTCGCTAAACATATCGGTGTGCCTAGGCATAGTGCTGTGGGATGTTTTCCGAAAACTCAGATTATCTTAAACAACTGGAGGTAAACAGATGACTAAAAAGTCATAGCCATTTTCATTCGTTCAAATTTGTAATCCCATGCGGACTTGCATTGATGGTGGGCCTTTTCTGTTTTGGTTTTAAAAAATGCAGGCCTTTATTTTTTGAACAGAATTTGCTAACTCTGTACAACAAAAAATATTTTTATGGATCAACGCATCATCAACCTGTTTGACGAATACACGCACAAGCTGCTGAGCCGCGAGGAATTTTTAAAAAAGTTAGCGATGCTCACCGGCAGCACAGCCGCAGCTTTGACTGTGCTCCCCTTGCTGGAAGTGAATTATGCCCATGCTCAAACCATCGAGCAAGAAGATGAGCGAATTATTACCGAGCGGGTGACTTACGCAGGCGATGGCGCTGAAATGAAAGCATACATAGCGCGGCCTAAGAAAAAGAAAAAATATCCATCGGTTATGGTGATCCATGAAAACCGCGGACTGAATCCACACATTGAAGATGTTACCCGCAGGATGGCCCTCGAGGGATTTCTGGCCATAGCACCCGATGCTCTTTCACCACTCGGGGGCACGCCCACCGATGCCGATGCCGACCTGGCCAGGGACCAGGCCAGGGACCTGTTCAGTAAGTTGGACAACCAAAAAAATCTCAACAATTTCATTAAAGGGTTTGACTATCAAAAAGCACGTAAAGACACCAACGGAAAATTTGGTTGCATAGGATTTTGTTGGGGTGGTGCAATGGCCAACCAATTGGCCGTTCATGTTCCCAGCCTTAAAGCATCGGCTCCATTTTATGGAAGACAGGCTGACGTTGCTGATGTGCCCAAAATAAAAGCAGCCCTTCAACTTCACTATGGTGGGCTTGACGAGCGGATCAATGCGGGGATACCAGCCTACGAGGAGGCGTTGAAGAAAGAGGGCATCGCTTATGAAATTTTTGTTTACGAAGGGGCACAGCATGCCTTTCACAACGACACTGCCCCCACCCGCTACCACGAAGCTTCTGCCAAACTTGCCTGGAAACGGACTATCGATTTATTTAAGAAATATTTAAACTGAGATTAATCTTGAATGGAGCAATCCGTTTTAATAAATTTATTGGATGATCAAGTGGGGCCAGCTTAAAGACTTTCCGGTAGAAAAAAAGATAGTGGCACTTTACAAGCACGCTACTTTCATCATGGCCATCCGGTATTACCGGCATAAAATAAACCTTTATCTGCTCGGCAATGATTATATCGAAGTATTCATCGACCACAAAAATTCCTCCATTGATAAAATTTCTCCCCTCGATATGGGGCATACGCGCATGAAGTTCTACTACGATCAGATCAAACTCCCCCTCAATCCCTAAAATAAAAAAAGACCCAGCGCGATGCCGGGTCTTTTTTATTGGTTTGTTAAAACGTTATGCAGTAGCCGTTGTGGAAGATGATGATTCCTCTATTTTCACTTGTTGCTTTAATGCCACTGTCTTTCTGGCCTTGTAGCCACAGTAGGAGCACTGATAGTGTTTCATCAGCTCGCCTTCTTCGGAGAAAGTAGGTTGCCTGATTATTTCTTCGCGTGTTACTTTAAAAGTTTGGTAGTTGCACTCCGGGCATTGGATGGCGTGGAGATGGCCTGAATATTTTTCAATCAACTTAAACCCGGTCTCCTCGTCCAACCATACATCGTAATCCACCGAGAACACATTTTCTTCTGCAAGCATACCCTCGTCCAAGTGAGCGTCTTCTTCATCTTCGCTCAATAATTTCATTGGCTTGCCGGAAGGGGAAATCCGTGGTTTGTAGCGCAGCACTTTTAGACGTTTTTCAATGAAGAACGGATAATAGAACTTTAGCAGGTTTTGAATAATAAGCCCTACTAAGATTCCCATCATCAGGGTGGTAAAAATCCGAACAAACACCCACAGGGTGGTAAGTTCTACCACGTTGGCATTCACAAAAAAACAAGCCCCAATAATCAAAATGATGGTGGCAATCCATAGCGCCTTTATCTCACTTCGATTAATAAAATCGTACTTGTTTTTGTTTCCGTTTACCGTGGAAAGTTTAATGATGTAACCAAGCACAACAAGTAAGCCCAAAGCCCAGAAAATAAAGGCTGAGGTAAGAGCCATACTGTTCCAAGAATCGTACTTGTGGGGATCAACTGCAGTCAGTTGTAGTAAAATGTTATTGCCTGTACTGCTCCAAGCTGCCGTAACTAAATCATTCATGACTTTTTTAGTTTAATTCAGGATTTCAATAAGTGGAAAGTTATGCGGTTTTTGCTTCTTTTCAAAGATATACAATTGTGGTCAATTTAGGATGGATTCGGTAAATTTTCAAATTAAAGATCAGGTTGGCAGGATTCCTGCAAACCCAGCGATCGTTTCAATTGCCTCTGCCTCTGCCTCAATCATGCCCATGTGGCCAGTGTTTGGTAGGTGAAAAATAGTAATTTTTGGGTTCAGGGAGGCCATTTTTTCAGAAATATCCAAAGGAATAATTTCGTCTTTCTCGCCCGCCAAAATAAGGATTGGGTTATGAAAATTTCTTAACAAACCTTCACGGGAGGGCCTGTCGCGCATGGCTTTGGCATATTCAATCAAGGTGATTGCGGGGGCTTTGTTGCAGATTTTTCTTACCTCATCCATCCGGGGATGTACCTTATCGTAGAAGAGTGTTGGCACAAAAGTCTTTATAAATGGTTCAACACCATTGTTGCTAACGAACTCTATAACCTTATCGCGGTTTGCTTTTTTTTCGTCTGTATCGGCATAGGCCGATGAATGGAGCAATACCAACTTTTTGCAAAAT
>JANOQB010000402.1:0-12753 GCA_031422215.1 Cytophagales bacterium
TGAGGATGTAACCTTTGTCAAAAAGCACCTTTGTTACCTCCTTCTTGATATTAGAAGCAGGAACCTCTACCACACGGTGACGTGCCTTAATGGCGTTACGCAACCGTGTTAAATAATCTGCTATTGGATCCGTTGTTTTCATTTGACTTATTTAAAAAGCAAACCCGTTTTTTTGAACGGGCTGCAAAGATATATAACAATTTCTGTTATCCAAACTGTTATCGGGTTTCGGTTCTAACCGACCTTGATACTCAGCAACCAAATATGTGTTAACGTTAGCTTACCAACTTGCCTTTGTTATTCCTGGGATTTTTCCATCACTGGCCATCTGCCTGAATTGATTGCGGCATACACCAAACTTGCTCATGTATCCACGGGGGCGCCCAGTAAGTTTGCACCGGCTGCGCAAACGCACTGCCGAAGAACTGCGGGGAAGTTTATCCAAACCACCCCAATCTCCTGCGGCTTTTAACGATTTCCGCTTGGCCGCATATCGTGCTACCAATTGTTCTTTCTTCTTGTCTCTTGCAATGATTGATAATTTTGCCATCGGATCAATTAATTTTTATTTACAAAAGGCATTCCCAATGCTTTCAGTAACGCATAGCTCTCTTCATCGGAAGCAGCAGAGGTCACGAAAGTGATATCCATTCCATTGATCTTGGAAACTTTGTCGATGGAAATTTCAGGGAATATGATCTGCTCTTTCACACCCAACGTATAGTTTCCGCGGCCGTCAAAACCCTTGTCGCTTACGCCTTTGAAATCGCGCACGCGTGGCAGGGCAACGTTCATCAATCGGTCCATGAATTCATACATGCGATCGCCACGTAAGGTAACTCTGGCGCCAATCGCCTGATCGTTGCGCAGTTTGAAATTGGAAATGTCTTTCTTGGAGCGTGTAGCCACGGCTTTCTGACCGCTTATTGTCGTGAGTTCTTCTACTCCTACGTCAATAAGTTTCTTGTCGGCCACGGCTGCACCAATTCCTTTGTTGATGCAAATTTTTTCCACTTTGGGCACCTGCATTACCGACTTATACTGAAACTTGTCTTTCAGGCCGGGAACGATTTCCTTCAGGTATTTTTCTTTTAATCTTGGGGTTGCCATTATTTAATAAATTCTCCTGTTTTCTTTGAAAATCTCTGAAGCTTACCTTTCTCGTTAAGCTTTCTACCAGTTCTTGTTGGCTTGCTGTTGGAGGGTTCTACCACCATCAGATTGCTGATGTTGATGGTGCCTTCCATTTTTTTTATCCCACCTTCGGGCTTGCCTGCCGATGGCTTCTGGTGTTTGGTCACCATATTGATGCCTTCCACGATAGCCCGGCTTGTATCGGCAAAAATCTCGAGCACTTTTCCTGATTTTTTCTTGTCGTTGCCGGACAGCACCATTACAGTGTCGCCTTTGCGAATGTGCAGTTTGGGCTGTTTGTTATATTTTCTTTCCATGATCTTAAAGAACTTCGGGTGCTAATGAAACGATTTTCATAAACTGCTTCTCTCTCAACTCGCGGGCAACGGGGCCAAAAATACGGGTGCCACGTGGCTCATCTTGTGGATTCAACAGTACAACCGCATTGTCTTCGAAGCGGATATACGAACCATCCTTTCTCCTGATTTCTTTTTTGGTGCGCACGATAACTGCTTTCGATACAGTGCCCTTTTTGATTTGGCTGGTAGGGATTGCCGACTTTACAGTCACAACAATTTTATCGCCTACGCTGGCCGATCCTCTTTTTGTTCCGCCCAGCACATGCACACAAAGCACTTCTTTTGCGCCACTATTGTCTGCTACGGTAAGCCTACTTTCTGTCTGTATCATAATTACTTGGCCTTTTCAATAATTTCAACCAATCTCCATCTTTTCTTCTTGCTCAAAGGGCGCGTTTCGCTTATGCGCACTGTGTCGCCAATGCCAGCCTCGTTCTTTTCATCATGGGCCATAAACTTGGTTGTCTTGTTCATGAATTTTCCATAGATGGGATGCTTCACCTTGCGGTTGATGGCAATGGTAATTGACTTGGTCATTTTATTGCTAACCACTTTGCCTACGCGCTCTTTTCTGAGGTTTCTTACTTCCGTCTCCATGAGAAAATTACTTTTGGGTTTCTTTTTCTGTTAACTGTGTTTTGAGGCGGGCGATAAGCTTGCGCGTTTCTTTGATCCTCATTGGATTTTCTATAGCCGAAACCTGATGTGCAAATTTCATTTTGCGCAACGCTTCTCTCTCGCTCACCAATTTCTCGTTCAGCTCCGCTAAGGTCAATCCTATAATCTCTGCGTTTTTCATTTTGCTACTTGTTCTACGTAATCTCTTCTAACTGTAAATCTTGTTTTGATCGGAAGTTTTCCATCGGCCAATGCCAATGCTTCTTTGGCTGTAGCTTCCGTAACACCACCTGCTTCAAACAGGATCGTGCCCGGCTTGATTACGGCCACCCAATATTCAGGGGCACCTTTACCTTTACCCATCCTTACCTCGGCTGGCTTGCGTGTGATCGGCTTGTCAGGAAAAATCCTGATCCACACCTGGCCTTCGCGTTTCATGGCGCGGGTAACCGCTACCCTGGCAGCCTCTAACTGACGGGCGGTGATCCAACCTGGCTCCAAAGCCTTCAATGCAAATGAACCGAAGGAGATAGAATGGCCACGAGTGGCAATCCCTTTCACTTTCCCCTTCTGCATTTTTCTGAATTTCGTCCGCTTAGGTTGTAACATGATTACTTCTTTTTAAAAATCTCTAACTTTATTTTCTTCTCTCGCCAGACTTCTCTCCTCTTCCACCGCGATCGTCTCTTCCACCACGGTCACTCCTTCCTCCGCGTTCGCTACGCTCTCCGCCACGTCTTCTATCTCCACCACCACCTTGGCCAGGTTTGTTTTCGCCTGCTGCGTTGCTCACCACACCAACATTGGGCGACAAGTCGCGCTTGCCATAAACTTCACCTTTAAATATCCACACCTTGATGCCAATTTTTCCATACACAGTTTGTGCTTCCGATATTGCATAATCAATATCTGCCCGAAGTGTGTGCAATGGAATCCGGCCTTCTTTATATTGTTCTGTCCGCGCCATATCGGCACCGGCCAAGCGGCCCGACAGTTTTACTTTGATCCCTTCCGCGCCAACGCGCCTCGTGGATGCAATTGCCTGCTTCATAGCCCTGCGGTACGAAATCCTTGCCTCAAGTTGCTGTGCGATGGACTCGCCTACCAGCCTTGCGTCCATCTCAGGACGTTTTATTTCGAATATGTTGATCTGCACATCCTTGTTGGTGAGCTTCTTCAACTCTTCTTTGATCTTATCTACTTCAGTTCCGCCTTTTCCAATCACTACTCCTGGACGGGCGGTGTGGATGGTAAGGGTAATTCTTTTCAATGTGCGCTCAATAACCACTTTTGAAATTCCGCCTTTCTGTATGCGGGCATCAATATATTTTCTGATTTTTTGGTCTTCCACCAACTTGTCGGCAAAAGATCTTCCACCAAACCAGCTTGAATCCCATCCACGGACAATGCCTAATCTGAATCCTACAGGGTTAATCTTCTGTCCCATTATTCTTTAGTTTCTTTTGGTTCCGACTTTGTTACTTCTGCCTTCGCAGGCATGCGATCTACCACAAGGGTTACGTGATTGGATCTCTTTCTAACCCGGTGTGCCCGGCCTTGAGGTGCAGGACGCAAGCGCTTTAATTGCCGTCCTCCGTCAACAAATATTTCTTTTACGAAAAGGTCAGCTTCTTCCAGTTTAACCTCGCTGTTTTTTGATTCCCAACTGCTGATGGCAGAAAGGAGCAACTTTTCCAATTTTATGGCCGGATGTTTAGCTTCGTACTTAAGAATGCTCAGTGCCTTGCTAACTCTTTCGCCACGGATCAAGTCGGCAACCAATCTCATCTTGCGCGGAGAGGTCGGTGCATTCTTTAAATAAGAAGTAGCAGGTCCTTTCTTGGCAGCTTCTTTCACTGCTTTGATCTTTTCTCTTTTAAGAACCGATCCCTTCTTTTTCTTTTCAACTGTTTCCATATCTGGAATTGGTTTTTATTAGGCTGCTTTGTTATTTCCTGAATGCCCTTTGAAAGTGCGGGTAGGTGCAAATTCACCCAACTTATGCCCCACCATGTTTTCGGTCACATACACCGGGATAAATTTATTTCCATTGTGCACGGCAAACGTATGGCCGATGCAATCGGGCGTAATGGTAGATCTGCGCGACCAAGTTTTGATCACTGATTTTTTACCTGCCTGCTCCATAGTCTGCACCTTTTTTGCCAAGCGTGCATCTAAATAAGGACCTTTTTTAATTGACCTTCCCATAATTATTTCTTTCTCCTTGCAATGATTAAACCATCAGAATACTTTTTAGGATGACGTGTCTTCTTGCCTTTGGCAAGCAAACCGTTTCTTGAACGAGGATGGCCTCCCGAAGCCCTTCCTTCACCACCACCCATCGGGTGATCTACCGGGTTCATTGCCACGGCACGAGTGCGCGGACGAACACCTCTCCAACGGCTGCGGCCTGCTTTGCCCACGCTCTCGTTCATGTGCTCGGCATTGGACACTGCGCCCACGGTTGCCAAACAATTCACTAAAACGTTTCGCAATTCGCCAGAAGGCATTTTCAAGGTGGCATATACTGCCTCGCGGGCAACCAACTGAACAAATGAACCAGCGCTGCGTGCAATTGATGCACCACCACCTGGTTTCATTTCTACGTTGTGAATAATAGTACCAATCGGGATTTTAGAGAGGGGCAGTGCATTTCCAACTTCGGGGGCAATGTCCGTTCCTGAAATCAATGTTTGGCCTACTTTTATTCCTTGTGGTGCTATGATATAAGACTTAACCCCATCGGCATAATACAGTTTTGCAATGCGGGCCGTCCTTGAAGGGTCGTACTCGATCGATTTTACAACTGCTGGAATTCCAAAGCGGTTGCGCTTGAAATCAATCAAACGGGCTTTTTGCTTATGGCCACCACCTATGTAGCGCATGGTCATACGGCCTATGTTGTTACGGCCACCTGTTTTCTTCAGGGTAGTAACCAGCGATTTTTCCGGTGTGCTTTCGGTGATGTCATCAAAACCTGGGGACAACCTATGACGGGTGCCTGCGGTAATTGGTCTAAGTTTCTTCAACGCCATGAGTCTATATAATTATACGTTGCTATAAAAGTCGATTACTTCCCCGGCCGCCAAGGTTACGATGGCTTTTTTGTAACTGGCCTTGCGACCGGACAAAACACCTGCCTTCGTAAACCGTGACTTAAATTTCCCTAACACGTTTATGGTGTTCACACGGGCCACGTTTACTCCGTACATTTTTTCTACGGCTTTCTTTATCTCTACTTTGTTGGCTTCGCTGTCAACAATAAAACCATACTTGCCTTTCTCATTCAAGGCAGAAACTTTTTCAGTAACCAGGGGACTTTTTAATATGCTCATTGGACTACTGTTTATTTAAAAGGTTGTCAATCTTACTCAATGAACTCTCCACAAAGATCAATTGCTCGGCATTCATCACATCGTAGGTATTGATCTGGTCGGCAGTAATGATTTTTGAGTTTTGGATATTTCTGCCGGAAAGCACAATGTTGGCATTGGCCTCGGGTATCACAAGAAGAATCTTCTTGTCAAGGAAAGAAAGGGACTTGAGCATGCTCAAATAATTCTTGGTTTTTGCTGCATCGAACTTGAAGTCCTCCAACACGGCAATCATGTTGTCTTTGGCTTTGTAGGCAAGTGCTGATTTGCGCGCCAGGTCTTTTACTTTCTTGTTCAATTTAAAAGAATAGTCTCTTGGGGTCGGTCCGAATACGCGACCACCACCTTTGTATAGAGGGTTCTTGATATTGCCCGCACGCGCACCACCAGTACCTTTTTGTTTCTTCAATTTTTTGGATGAGCCCGTGATCTCGTTACGCTGCTTTGACTTGTGCGTGCCCTGGCGCTGATTGGCCAAATAACTTTTTACATCCAACCAGATCGCATGGTCATTGGGTTCAATGCCAAAAACATCACTGTGAAGGCTTACGGTACGCCCTGTATTTTCTCCGCTATATTTTACAACTGCTATATCCATCACTTTTGCAGGATTATGGTTGAATTCTTGGCACCGGGAACCGACCCACTCACTAAGATCAAGTGTTGTTCGGCCATGATTTTAATTACTTTCAAATTCATTGTCTTCACGCGGTCGTTGCCCATGCGGCCTGGCAGACGCTTGCCTTTGATAACGCGCGATGCAAAAGATGCATTGCCCATAGACCCTGGTGCACGCAAGCGGTTATGCTGTCCATGCGTTTGGCCTCCTACTCCAGCAAAACCATAACGCTTCACCACACCTTGAAATCCTTTTCCTTTCGATGTGCCAACTGCATCCACAAAGTCTCCCTCGACAAATACATCCTGCACATTGATTTCTTTTCCGAGTTCAGCAAGGCCATCGTATTCCGCAAGGAAATCACGAAATTCGATCACTGTCCTTTTAGGAGTGGTGTTGGCTTTTTTGAAATGGCCCAACATCGGCTGGGTGGTATTCTTTTCTTTCTTCTCTCCAAAAGAAAGTTGTACTGACCTGTATCCGTCTGTCTCAGTGTTTTTAACCTGAGTGACAACACAAGGGCCAGCCTCGATGACAGTGACGGCAATAGTTTGACCATCTGAGCCAAATACGCTTGTCATTCCTACTTTACGTCCAATTATTCCGGGCATGGTTGAAACCTATTTTACTTGTTTTTAAACCGATTTGAGGGTTTTGTACCGCAAAAAGGACTGCAAAGATATGAACTAAAGGTTAGGTAGCAAGAGACGGTTTCAAAAAATCACAGGAATTTGAAAAACGTGGCCGCAAACATTTTGATTGCAGACGTAACCCATTGACTGACAAATTCTTATTCTGATAAAATAATGGTTTTAAATTTTAAAAAAAATCCTGACGCATGGCGATTTTCATCGAAGGTGAAAAAGGACTTACTTTTCCGGCCAATTGCTGAAACCCCGGATGGCCCCTCAAAAATATTGGAAAGCAGGATTTGTTTTGATGGCTTTGCTCATCGCGTTGTTCCTTGCCGATGTGCTGGTGGGAAGTGTGCATATTCCTTTTAATGAACTGTTGTCTATATTAAAAGGAAACACAACTACTTTCTCCGACATCATCATTCAGTTCAGGCTGCCCAAAGCCATTACGTGTGTACTTGCCGGAGGGGCTTTGGCAACGGGCGGACTGCTTATGCAAACCCTTTTCCGCAATCCGCTGGCCGGACCTGATGTGCTTGGTCTTACCTCCGGTGCCAGCCTGATGGTAGCCATCATGATATTGGTCAGCCAATCAAGCACCGTGCTCAATCAATTGGTTTTTAACAATCCCTGGAGCACGGCCCTGGGGGCAAGTATGGGAGGAGGTATTATTTTCATATTGATCATATCGATAGCGCAATATATTAAAGATAATACTTCGCTTTTGATCATTGGGTTAATGATCAGTGCAGTGGCTGCATCGCTGGTGAGTGTGCTTCAATTTATTAGCAAAGCAGAAGACCTTCAAACCTATTTGATCTGGACGCTCGGCACGGTGGGAAGCACAAGCTGGCATGAAATCAACGTATTTGCCATTGTAGTTATCTGCGGATTAACCATTAGTTATGCATCCATCAAATCATTGAACAGTTGGCTTCTGGGCGAAAATTATGCGCAAGGCTTGGGGATGACCGTGGCCCGGTCGCGGTTTTTGATCGTGGTGAGCACGGGCTTGCTCACCGGGGCGGTCACTGCCTTTTGCGGCCCCATCGCTTTTGTGGGATTGGCCGTGCCTCACTTGGTAAGATTGATTGTTCCTACCACCAATCACAAAATACTTATCCCCGCTGTGATATGCGGAGGTGCCTGTCTCTTGCTTTTGTGCGATCTGCTTTCTCAACTTCCGGGCAGCACACAAGTGCTTCCTTTAAATGCTGTTACTTCGATGATCGGTGCCCCGGTGGTTATCTGGATGGTGTTGCGGAAAGGAATTAGGAATTAGGAATTAGGAATTGGAGCAGTGTATTCAGCTATTGGAGTACTTTTCTTATTGTATAAAAAATCAAAAACGTGCATTGAAAATTATGTGAGTAAAAAATTGGCAGAGGTATTTAATACTTGTGTTGTATAACAATCTTAAATCTTATAGAAAACAAGATTTGCTCTTTTTTTAATAACTTTGATTGCTATGGAAAATATTTACACCCTTCGAGGAAAAGTAATAGAGCAAATGGACGATGATGAGTTCTTCCATTTCTGCCAAGAGAACTCCAACCTGAAATTTGAACGGGACAGCAAAGGGCAAATCATCATTATATCACCCACCGCCATTTTATCTGGAGATCGCAACAGCGAGATCAATTTTCAATTACGAGCTTGGAATAAGAAAAAGAAGCTGGGGCGCATTGTCGATTCTGATACCGGCTTCTATCTAAAAAATACTGCTATGCGCAACCCGGATGCCGCATGGATCAGCAATGAACAATATGCCAAACTCAGTGAAAAGGAAATCAAAAAATCGTTTGCTTACCTATGCCCTGATTTCATTGTAGAACTAAAATCATATTCTGATACCATTGAAGAACAGAAAGTAAAAATGAAAGAGTGGATGGAGAACGGATGCCGCTTGGGCTGGTTGATAGATGTAGATGCGGAGACTGTTTATATCTATGAGGAAAATAAACCAGAGCGAGTGCTTCAAGGCTTTGACCAAACTCTTTCGGGAGAGCCAGTATTACCTGAATTTTATTTTGTTTTGAGCGAACTTAGGCTCTGAATTTTTGACTTCTCTGCTACACACCCAATTTCTCTCGGTCGGCTATTCCGATACTAAAAATACCAATCAGTTATTCACTGAATTAAATCTGTGTTTGAATGCAGGCGAGCTCGTTTGCCTCATGGGCCCCAATGGCATTGGCAAATCTACTTTGCTGCGCACCTTGGCGGGGTTGCAAAAACCATTGCAGGGAAAAATAAGTGACGCCACTGAAAAAAATATTGCCCTCGTGCTAACAGACCGCATTGTTGCCACCAACATGACGGTGTATGACTTGGTTACTTATGGGCGCTATCCGTATTTGGATTGGAGTATCTCGCTTTCCTCTGAGGATAAAAAAATCATTGAGGAATCCATCAGGCAGGTTCACATTCAACATTTAAAAGAGAAAAGACTTTATGAGTTGAGCGATGGGCAATTGCAAATGGCCATGATTGCCCGCGCACTGGCACAACAAACTCCCATTCTTCTTTTAGATGAACCCACCGCCCATCTTGACCTGAACAATCGCGTAGAGATCATGAATCTGTTGAGGTCGCTTTCGCGGAATGCAGGCAAGGCTATATTAGTATGCACACACGAATTGGATCTGGCACTGCAAACGGCAGATCGTATCTGGTTAACTACGACAGACAAAAAAATCAAAGAAGGCATCCCCGAAGACCTGGTGCTTGACGGCTCTTTCGATGCGGTGTTTCAATTTAAAGGCTTTGATCTAAAAACAGGAAAGGTGCAGCACAAAGCATTTCGCAATATTGCTGTGAATGTTATTGGCGAAGGGCATGAATATTTGTGGACAAAGAATGCGTTGGAGAGAAGTGGCTACGAAATAGATAAAAACTCAGCCGTCACCATATTCATAAAATCATCTATAAACCAAACGATATGGGAAATCCATTCAGAAAAAATAAAAATTGAGGTTTCCTTGTTAGGAGAATTGATCACCGAACTGAAAAAATTAGCTAATTGATTATGCGGCCTTACTAAACCCGCTCCACTCCCAGCCCTGGTTTATCCGAACAATACATTACCCCCTCTTTCAAAATAAATCCACCTTTCACTACATCACGGGCCAAATCCAAACTTCCATCAAGGTCAATGTATTTGGTGTTGGGGCAGGAGAATGCGAGGTGCAACGCAGCCGTGATGCTCACAATGCTTTCGTCATTGCAGCCCCAGAAAAGATCAACGCCTTCGTGCAAACCTATGTCGGCAATTTTTAATCCCTGGCTTATGCCGCCACACTTCATCAACTTAATATTGAAGATGCCCGCGGCCATTGGGGGTCTTACCAATTCGAGTGCGCTCTTAGGTGTGAGCAGCGATTCATCGGCAGCTATTATTTTTCTGATCGTGTCAGGCAGTTTGCGCATTTCTTCTACCGCTTTGGCGGGAAGCGGTTGCTCTATCAACTCCACATCTAAGTGTTTGGTCTTGTTGTAAAACTCAATCGTTTTGGCCGTGTCATAGCCTTGGTTGGCATCAATGCGGATGATGAATTTTTTGCCAAATTTTTCTCGCAGCTTCACAATGCGCTCAATGTCTTCGTTCAAATCTTTTCCCAATTTTACTTTCAAAACTGTGAAGCCACGCTCGCCATATTCCTGTGCTTCTTTCAAGGTGTCCTCCACATTTTTAATTCCGATTGTATTGGAGGTGGGCAATGAATGGATTTTTTGCCCTAAATATTTTACCAACGGAACGCCCAGAAATTTTGTGAACACATCGTAGAGCGCAATGTCTATGGCGGCACGGGCGGCAGGGTTGAGTGGAAACTTTTGCCACACTTCAAAGGTAAGTTGATGCAACTCCCGAATATCGCGGCCCACCAAAAATTGAATGTTCTTTTCCTGCAAGGCCGCTTTGCATTGCTCAAAACTTTCGTCAGTTACATATTCGCTGGGGTTGCCGGCACCCATGCCGGTGGTTCCATTTTCGAGTTCAATTTCCACAAAGGCATTGAGCACTTCGTCAATGGTTTTGAAGGCGATGGTGTAGGGTTTTGTGTTGCCGAGGTCGGCTGACCAAGTGTGGATGGATTTTATTTTCATTTGAGTCTTTTGCGAATAAGTTTTGGGTTTCTCCTACCGTGAAGTACCTAATAAACTATGATTGTATCTCGAATGATTTTGAAAACAATGATGTAGGGAAATCGGTCTAAATGTTTGAATCTGATTTTCTTATATTAGGGGAGGTAAACAAAAGCAATCGCTGATTTTACTGTATCAATAAATTCCCTATCAAGTCCATCTCTTTGATTGGCATACCAATCCATTATTTCTTGGAGATCGCTTTGAACTTCATCATCATACTCAACAGAGTACTTCATCTAAATTTTAAGCGAGATTGAATTTCATCCCAGGTAAAGGTTTTGCCTTCACCCTTTTCATGCTTTTCAATTCTTCGATTAATTTCTTCTTGTTGTTCTTTCGTCAATAAATCATCTCCCTGCTCAGAGTCTAAACTATCCCATATCATTTCAATCATTGAAATTTTATCATCAAAACTCAATCGCTTAAAGTCCTCTGTGACTATCATATCTCCTTTCGATCATTAGTCCAAAGTAAAGTTATAAACAGTTTTATAAAAGTTTCTGCGGCATCTATCCTACTTTAAAGTTAAACTATTTCTACACCTGCGCGATCGACTTCTCAATCATATCTTTAAAAATATCAACTAATCTTTGCACACCATCCTCCAATGGAAGTATAACCGGAATGCCCAATTCTTTTTCTTTTGCCGCTGCATAAGCTCGCGCATCGCCATCGGTCATTTTATGCGTGTTGATGGTGACAGCCACCGTAGGCGCCCCGTAAATTTTTATCAACGCAATTTCATCTTGCACATCGGCAATGTTGGCGGGATAATCTTCCAAGCCTTTGTATTTTTTCCTTGCGGGATTATGTTGCAGCACCACCGCGTTTGCATCGGCAGACACGATCCACTCGGCACCGGCTGGCCCACTTGGATTGCGCAGCGAAGATTGCCCCTCGATAAACATAATATCGGGCTTGGCTTCTTCCCAACATTGCACAATGGCATGTTCCATCTCGCCCGAAATAAAATCGTTGAGGGTGCTATCAAAAACAAACCCATACCTGGCGCCTTGCATCCAGCCGGTTTGCCCGGTGTAAATCATTTCGGCCCGATAGCCGCCTTGTTTCATTGCCTCTACTAGAAACCTCGTGGTGGTGCGCTTGCCGAGTGCACAGTCGGTGCCGAGCAGAGCAATTTTAGGGCAGTGCACATTCTTTATTTTGCCCGACCAGAAATGCAAGTCTTTAAATTTTTTAGGCTTGCGCACATCTATGATTTCCAACCCACGCGACCGTGCAAAATCTGCCAATTCCGGAATTTCAGAAACGTATTCGTGCAAACCATTGACAAGGGCATAGCCGTGAACGAGGGCATCTTTCAAAATGACCCGCATCGAATCCGGGATCACCCCACCCTTTGTAGCCACTCCAATAATACAATAGGTAGCTTTCTCCTTCGAGGTTTTTGCAAACTCTTCAATGGATGCATATATTGGAATGTTCCGCTTTTTTCCATCCAATACTTCGCCTGCATCCTTGCCTGGATGTTTTTCGTCAATGATGGCGATAATGTTAAAGCGATCGGAAC
This sequence comes from Cytophagales bacterium, assembly GCA_031422215.1. Classification (GTDB taxonomy): domain Bacteria; phylum Bacteroidota; class Bacteroidia; order Cytophagales; family Cyclobacteriaceae; genus ELB16-189. The sequence goes on from JANOQB010000402.1 coordinate 12,420, forward strand.
CTCGGATAAGGCCGTGGGCAGTTTTGCCGCTGTTCGAATCCAGATAGCCGGCAGTGATTACAATGGCATTGCTCTTTTGCATAATTTTTTAAAATCAGAAAGCTGAAAATTCGGGTATTAATTTTTAATTACAAAAATTTTGGGCTAAGTCTGAAAAAGAAATTCATTGCTCATACTTCAACTTAAATTCCGAAAGATCGGGATTGACCTTCTTCGTTCTTTTTAATTCATATTGATAAATCAATTGGCCCAGGTTTTTCATAAACGGAAAGCCGAGTGTTTTATATTCATATTTTCCGTCATTATAAATTTGGTCGGTGTTGGTATTGATCAC
>JANOQB010000403.1:0-2324 GCA_031422215.1 Cytophagales bacterium
GCGGATGAAATATTGAGGCCCAATAAATTGGCGAAGCAGGATGTGGTGAACAAGATGCCCCAATAGATAAAGAACATTCCCTGTATGCCCAAGATAGAATTTCCAATCAGAACGAACAAGGCTGTTTGGATTGCGGAAATCAAAAACAATATCCCGATTTTTGAAATGATGTAACTGCTCCTGTTCAAATGTAAAAATTTCTCTCGCTTCAGGATTTTACGGTCGCGTATAATTTCTTCGGCACTTACCGTGAGCCCCATAAAGAGCGCGATGATCACGCTCATGAAAAGATATGCCGGCATGTTCAGGTTCTTGCTAAAGACGTAGCCCGTTTCAAGTTGGTCGTCAATATTATAGTAGTGAACAATAAACGCCAGGATAAATGCCAGCACCGGTGCTTCCAGCATGTTGATGAACATGTACTGGGTGTTGCTGAGTTTGGAGAGCACATCGCGCTTGGAAAAAATCCACAACTGCTTTAATCGCGTGGGTATGTTCAATGTGGAGTGCGGAACTTCCTTGGAGGGAACCACCGGGATTGGCTTTACACGTTCCAAATATTGTTGGTTCCATTGTTCGGGAGTAAATTTTCTTTCGGTGGTGAAGTTTCCAAACTCGTTGATCACCTTTGTTTCTATGATGTTGAAAACCTGTTCGGGATTTACATTTCCGCACGAATGGCATTCGCCTTGATCACTGTTGATCAGGTTTATATTTTTTTTGAAATACGTGATGGCACCCACCGGATTGCCATAATAAATCTGATAGCCTCCGGTGTCCAAGATCACGAGCTTATCGAACATCTTGAAAATATCGGAGGATGGTTGATGGATGACGACAAAAACCAATTTGCCCTTCAACGAAAGTTCTTTTAAAAGATCGATGATGTTCTCCGAGTCGCGTGACGAAAGCCCCGAGGTGGGCTCGTCCACAAATAGCACTGCCGGTTCGCGCAGCAACTCCAGCCCAATGTTCAGCCGTTTGCGTTGGCCTCCACTGATTGTCTTCCGTAAAGGAGAACCCACGGTAAGGTTTTTTGTTTCCGTCAGGCCCAGGTCGCTGAGGGTTTTATTTACGAGCGCGTCAATTTCTGTTTCCGATAAATGACTAAAGCAAAGCTTGGCGGCAAAGTACAGGTTTTGATAAACTGTAAGGTCTTCAATGAGCAGGTCGTCCTGAGGAACAAATCCAATTACCCCTTCCACTTTTTGTGGATTGGCATAGATGTCGATGCCGTTGATCAGCACCTGACCTTTGGATGGCTTTTCAGTTCCGTTCAGAACGTGCAAGAGTGTGGACTTGCCGGCCCCGGAGGCGCCCATCAGGGCAACAAGGTTTCCGGATTCTTCCATCACGGTCACATCGCGCAATCCCAGTTTTCCATTTTTAAACTTGTATGAAATCTCTTTGGCTTCAAAGCTGGTGCGTGTGCCTTTGTTTGCCTGCTTAAAGAGGTTTAAAATTTCGCCATAGAAAACGGCATCCTCGGCCTCCCAGCGAAAGGCACTTCCCGTGGCAAGCACATTGATGTTTCCTGATTTTTGAGGAACACCGTTCAGATAAATATCGGTGCGGCCTTGATATTTGAAAAAGAACGTATCGGTGCTCTTCACATACAATATAGAAATGAAACCTTCTAAGTTGTCGCGATGGATTTGCTTGCTGTAGGCTAACTTATTTTTAGATGAACTTATGATGAGGATATTTTCATCATCCGATTTTTCAATGGTGTGCTCCAATACATATTTTTCAATCAGCGCAAAGTCGGCCTGGCTGATGTTGAATTCCTTGCAGATATCGTGGGCAATTTTTCGCTCATTGTCGGTGATGGCTTCGTCTGCAATAATCACGCTCATCAATTCTATGAGTATGACGATTTTTTGTTTTTGGGCAACTTCTTGATTTATGGAACCACAAATTTCTTTTATCAAACCAGTATCATCACCGGCTTTCAGTTTTTCCGAAACCTCCACGGCAAACTCATCAAAAAACCTAAGCTGGTTGTCCATGGCCTTTTTGCTGAGGTGATTGGAAAGAAAAACCTGTACGTGTTCACGCTCTTGTTTGGTGATCACATCTTCCTTTGCAACCAATGCAAACAATCGCATGATGGCATTTAAAACTGGTTCGCTCATAGCATTAAAGCGGGTTGTATCCTTTAAATATAGGGTTAAATACAATCCATAAAAAAAGGGATTGAATACCCTTCAATCCCCGTTTAGTTATGGTTGTTCAATTTAATCGACAATTGATTTCCTCATCTTTTCCACAATGGTTGTGATTTCGGTCAAGTTCTTATCGGTAAGCACCAAATCAGATCTATT
>JANOQB010000404.1:0-4122 GCA_031422215.1 Cytophagales bacterium
AGGTATTCGACGTGGGGGGTTTTACCGGTGCCTCCAACACTTAAATTTCCCACCAGAATAACCGGTATGGTAAAAACGTTTTCTTTAATAATTCCTATATTAAAAAGAGCATTTCTTATCCCGGCAGCCAGTGCATAAACCAACGAAAATGGCAGAGAGTGTTTATAAAGTAATCGAGCTGGTGGGCACCAGTAGCGAATCCTGGGAAAAGGCCGCACAGGCGGCCATTACAAAAGCTTCCAAAAGCCTCCGCGAATTGCGGGTGGCAGAAGTGGTAGAGTTAGACATGCAACTGAAGAACGGCAAGGTGGAAGCCTTCCGAACCAAGCTGAAGGTCTCCTTCAAATATGAAGGTAAGTAACTGAGTGATTCGGCCTGTGCTTATAGGCATGTCGAAAAACTGACACGGATTTCTAAGAAGAAATATCTGTCACCCAGAAATGGGCGCAGATATCTCTTGCCTTTCATAACATTGTTTGTTCCTAATTCTTGGTTGCTGGAGGAGGAGCCATTGGCATACTCGAGTTCCAGATGTCGCGGTACAATTTCCATTGCCCGTTCTCTTCTTTCCATAAGACTATATACTTGCCATGATCTATGTGAGTACCACTCTTGTCGGTCATTTCATAACCACCTTCTTCCACTACTAAATCGGCATCGCCCCATACGCTGCTCGTTGTCAGCTTCAGCAACATACCCATACGAATGAGCGCGGCCATACCGCTTGCGATTTTTTCGGTGCCGGTGATGGCTTCATCATTGGCAGGCATAACTATGGCCTGACTATGATACATGGAGGCAAAGGCAGACGAGTCGCCCGTAGTGATTGCTTCCATCATTTTTTGATTGACTTCTGTGATAGCGGCTTTTGCTTTTTCAATGTCAAAAGTAGCCGTTGGTTCGGCAGGCTTAGTACAGGCACCTAACGCCAGAAAAAGCACAAAGAAAAGGGTAATCTGTTTGAGTGTTTTCATATTATTTGGGGATTTGGTTGCATCGAAGCTAAGCAAAAACCAAAGCACGAGCAATGGAAAGGCAATTTTTTTCAGGCATGCCATCGGGGCGCGGTTTCGGGTGCTATGCTGATGGAATATTGACTAGGGGGCCTGTCCTGCACAACGGCAGGAAACTCCAGGCCAACTTATTTTAATAACCCGAAGATAACTAGAGAGACCTCACTTGGCATTTAGATCTAAAGCTGGCTTACATGTCAAGCATCGTCTCCGCTTCGGGACGATGCGACTGCATAATTTCCATGTCAAGCATAGGTGTGCCACGAATGAAAGGACGTGGATAGTTCCTTTCAATGTTGTATAGAAGATGGTAGTAGGCCTACCACATACGTCATACAGTTGGAGTATGTAAACCATCTAAAGGTGCTGTCCTCAAAAGGTATGGTGCTGAGCGTTTAGGCAAAAGGTATCCGTGAGAGGGTATCAGGTAAGTGTAAAGAAGCTGAACGAAAGTGAACCGCTGATCACATGTCGAAACGACAACTTGTTGGCAAAACTATTGGATCGTTGCACTGATAGGAAAACTGTAACGGGCAACTGTTTATGCCAAAGGCATTCCTTTGGAACTGGTTACAGACCAACCGGCACTAAGGCGGCAGCAGCTTGACACAGGCTTTTATATGAAACGTGGGAAACTGCTCAGGCGATGCGCAAAGAAGCTTCCCGTGAAAAACGGGACTCAAGGATGTCCAAGGCATACCTATGCGTTTGAGAGTGGCGGACTAACCCATAGTAGCGAAGAAGTTTCTGTAATGGAAACGGAGCGAAGGGGTTAGCTAACCCGAAGATGAAATTGGCCAACGTTAGCAATAACGGAGGAGTCAAGATTAAGAAGAGAGTTAGAAGAGCCGTATGAAGCGAGAGTTTCACGTACGGTTCTGTGAGAGGCTGCGGTGAAATTCCGCTGGTGCTACTCGACCTATTTATTTGATTTCCGTCCAACATCTGGCTTTCAAAGTATGTTTTAACAATTACTTTTTTGCTTCTCCAAAAAGAATTACCATTGCCTATAACTTATTCCAGCATAGAAAGTTCGGCACACCGATCATGTAATCGCTAACCTTACCAGAAATGATAAAACCCATCCGCACCGCGTTGCTTTCTTACGGAATGTCCGGGGAAGTTTTTCATGGACCTCTATTGAATGCACATCCCGGATTTGAAATGGCTTCCGTGGTTCAGCGCAAATCTGACGCGGCACGCCAACATTTTCCGTCTATAAAAATAGTCCGCACGGTGGACGAGGCCATCCACGACCCCTCGATTGAATTGGTGATCGTAAACACCCCTAACGACACTCACTTTGCATTTGCAGTAAGTGCGCTGGAGGCAGGCAAGCACGTGGTGGTGGAAAAACCATTTACCGTTACCGTGAAAGAAGCCGATGAGTTGATCAATCTTTCGAAGAAGAAAAATAAAATCCTCACCGTGTTTCAAAGCAGGCGCTGGGATGGCGACTTTCTTACGTTAAAAAAAGTGATCGATGAAAACATGGTGGGAAAAATTGTAGAGTTTGAAGCCCACTACGATCGGTTCAGGAATTATATCGAACCCAACACGTGGAAAGAAGAAGGAGGGATTGGCAAGGGCATTCTTTATAATCTTGGCTCGCACATGCTCGATCAGGTGTTGGTGCTTTTTGGAATGCCCGGTGAAATTGACGCACGGGTAGGAGTGCAGCGCCCAGGCGGAAAGGTGGACGACTTCTATGACATACGCCTTCAATATCCTGGATTGAACGTGATTGTTAAGTCGAGCTACCTCGTGCGCGAACAAGGCCCTCGATATATTTTGCATGGCACGGAGGGATCGTATGTGGCAAGCGCCAATGTCGATCCGCAGGAGCAGGCACTGAAGGAAAAGAAAATTCCGGGAAGCACAGGGTGGGGAACTCATTCAAAAGAAGAATGGGGCAAACTAAACACAACCATAAATGGCTTGCATGTAGAAGCTAAAATCGAAACCATGCCCGGCAACTACTTGGGATTTTATCACAACCTGTATGGCGCAATTCGCGAAGGAAAAACACTGGACGTGAAACCTGAACAAGCCCGTGATGTAATTGTGTTGATTGAAGCTGCGTACGAAAGCAATCGGGAGCGAAGGGCTGTTGAGCCAAATAATTACATCCACTCAAAAGTTAAAGAAGCAGCAACATAGTTTGTTATCTTTGTAATGATGGAGAAAATAGATCACATCCAATACTGGAAGACGACTGCCGCCAAGGATTGGAACGTGTTAACCTTCTTTTAAAAAACCGCGACTACGTGTTTGCCCTTTTTTGTTCCCATCTTACTTTGGAAAAGTTGATCAAGGGTCATTGGGTGAAGGACAATGAAGGAAATTTTCCTCCCAAAATCCATAACCTTGTGCGCCTTGCTGAACATATCCACCTGAGGTTTTCAGAAGAAGATATGGATTTTCTAAGACAGATGAATAATTTTCAGTTGGAAGGGCGATACCCAGATTATCAGCAGGCACTGAACAAGTCCTTCAAGGCTGCAGAGGCAAAAAAGATAGTTGAAAAATCAAACCAGATCAGAAAATGCTTAATCAAAAATCTGCCATAGAACGAGTGAAGAACTTTGCCTCAGAGGTTATGCAAAGTGGGGTAAAGCTAAATAGGGTAATCCTCTACGGATCGTATGCCAATGGCAAGCCGCATACATGGAGCGACATTGATGTGGCCTTGGTAGCAGATGAATTTACAGGACATGGCTTTGACGACACGGCCTATTTCGCCCGCATCAACAACAAGAAACCTTATCTACTGATTGAGGCCAAAACTTTCCCAACCGCCTATTTCAAAAATGGCGATCCGTTTATTGACGAAATCAAAAGGACTGGTATTGCAATTGAGATTTGAAAGCGCTTGGGAATAAACCAGCTATCGCCTAAAAGGCATTGACCCAAAACAAATTCAACGAATCACTTTCGGAAAAAGGCCCTACACCAACTCCCTCAAATCAACTGGCACCACACGCGAAATCCCTTTCTCTACCATCGTAATGCCATAGATCACATCGGTGGTGGTCATGGTGCGTTTGTTGTGAGTTACGATCACAAACTGCGAGTCTTTGCTGAAGCTGCGGATGATGTTGTTGAACTT